>CAYOBD010000044.1:0-11942 GCA_964402005.1 uncultured Eggerthellaceae bacterium | reverse complement strand
GCGTGATAGTGTACAATGCAAGGACGCAGTATGGGCCTTTTCAGAGTCCACCCTGTGCGAGAAACAGGACGAGTAGTAGGAAGAGAAGAGAGGAGTGACATGGGCGAGAAGAAGGAAGTCGAGATCTTCCAAGTGCAAGACGAGTGGGAAGACGATTTCTACAAGACAGCGGCTGTTGTCAAGCTCGACACCCTTTCCGATGTGAACGACATCGGAAAGCCGTGGCGTTACGAGGAGGACGGCCTCACCGTAACGCGCACGAGCCCCTGGTCGCCTCCCGGATGCCATCCGGTAGGCTGCGGCTTGAAGCTCTACGTCAACGACGAGGGCAAGCTGGTCAAGGTCGAGGGCGACGAGAACAACCCGGTCACCCAGGGCCGTCTGTGCCCCAGGTGCATCACCTTGAAGGATTACATCTACAACCCCGCACGTATCGTCCATCCCATGAAGCGTGACCCGAAGGATCGCGGTAACGCTGATGCGTGGGAGCAGTGCAGCTGGGAAGAGGCCTTCGACATCATCAAGGCTGAGTATGACCGCATCACCGAGGCCTATGGCCGTGAGAGCATCGTCATCTTCGCAGGCACCGGCCGCGAGGGCGGCACGTTCGGTCCGTACGGCACGATGTGCTTCGGCACGCCGAACTTCTGCTACAGCCAGTCCGGCTATGCGTGCTACACGCCGCGTCTGGGCGCCATCGCCTACATCGCCGGTACGACGTATCCCGAGTGGGACTACGCAGGCGCTCTGCCCGGCCGTTGGGAAGACGAGCGCTATGACCTGACCGAGGTCCTGATCGTTTGGGGCAAGGCTCCGCTCGAGTCCAACCCTGACGGCTTCTTCGGCCATGCCGTGGTTGACGCTATGCGCCGCGGCACCCGTCTGATCGTCATCGACCCGCGCGTCACCTGGCTGGCGGCTCGCGCAGACCTGCACATCCAGCTGCGCTCCGGCACCGACACCGCTCTGGGCATGGCAATGATCGACGTCATCGTCAAGGAGGACCTGTACGACCACGATTTCGTCGAGTACTGGTGCTACGGCTTCGAGCAGCTGGCTGAGCGTTGCGCCACCATGCCTGCTGAGAAGGCCGCCGAGATCTGCGAGGTTCCGGTCGAGAAGATTTATCAGGCCGCCCGCATGTACGCGACCGCCAAGCCTGCCGCTATCCAGTGGGGCCTGGCTGCCGACCAGAAGACCAACGGCATGCAGCAGGGCCATGTGACCGTCGACCTGATGGCCATCACTGGCAACCTGGATGCTCCTGGTGGACAGATTCTGCCCGGCACGGGCGCTGGCCACAACGAGGCCGGCTTCGGCTTCGAGAAGGGCGTTGGCGACGAGCTGCAGAAGAAGCTCATCGGCCTGGAGGAGTACCCGGCATACTGCATGCTCATCCTGAATGCGCATGCCGACCTTATGCTGCAGGCTCTCGAGACCGGCAAGCCCTATCCGATCAAGATGGGCTTCTACGCCGGCAACAACCTCATGAGCTGCACCTCCATGGAGCCCAAGCGCTGGCACGACGCTATCGTCAAGTCGCTTGAGTTCTGCATCGGCTTCGATACGTTCATGAATCCGTCCATCCAGGCCTCCTGCGACATCTTCCTGCCGCTGAAGACCATCGCCGAGCGCGACGGCACCGTGTTCACGCACTATGCTCCGTGCACGGTTACGGCTGGCTTCATGCATCCGGCCATCGAGGTCGGCGAGTGCATGACCGACTACGAGCTGTGCTACAACCTGGGCCACAAGCTGCGCCCCGAGCTCTGGGAGAACGACTTCGGTTATCGTTCCGCCAAGGAGTTCATGGAGGCTCTGCGTTTGGGCCATCGCGACAACGGCGAGTACTTCGACAAGGTTTCCCAGGCAGTCTATGCCCAGATCCCGGTCGATTACTACAAGTACGAGCGCGGCGAGATGCGCACGGACGGCAACCCCGGCTTCGCGACCCCGACTGGCCGCGTCGAGCTGTGGTGCACGGCATTCCATCAGTTCGGCGACGATCCGCTGCCGTACTACGAGGAGCCTGAGTTCGGTCCTGTCGATCCGGAGCTGATGAAGGAATACCCGATGATCCTGACCACGGGTGCCCGCTCCTACGCGTTCTTCCACTCCGAGCATCGTATGATCGCCCGCCTGCGTCAGCTGAACCCCGACCCGATCGCCGAGATCCATCCTGCCACCGCGCAGAAGTACGGCGTCGGCGACGGCCAGTGGATCCGTCTTACCAGCCCGTTCGGCGAGGCTGTCTTCAAGGCGAAGGTATCCCCGATCGTTGACGAGAAGACGATTCACGCGCAGCACGCTTGGTGGTTCCCGGAGGAGGATGGCAACGAGCCCAACCTCTACGGCAACTTCCGCTCCAACATTAACAACCTGCTTCCCAACTTCCATTTCGGCAAGCTCGGTTTCGGCGCCCCCAACAAGTGCCTCGTGTGCAAGGTTGAGCCCATCGCCGAGAGCTACGACACCGACATGGATGAAATCTGGGAGAAGTTCGGAAAGCTGGTGTAAGCATGGAAAAGTATGGACTTTTGTTTGATTACGAGTACTGCACCGGCTGCGGTTCCTGCCTTGTTTCGTGCCAGGAAGAGCACGACTATCAGGACGGCAAGACCGGCATCAAGATCCTGACCGACGGCCCTTGGAAGATCGATGACGAGTTCTGGAACTTCAACCATTGGCCCGTTGTAACGGATATGTGCGACCTGTGCGAGGAGCGCGTGGGCAAGGGCAAGGAGCCCATTTGCGTGCACCACTGCCTGGCCAACATCATCACGTACGGCACGATCGAGGATCTGTCGAAGAAGCTTGCTGAGAAGCCGAAGCAGTTCCTGGTCATTCCGCAGTTCAACCCGAATGCGGCGCGTGGTGCGTTCGTGTCCCAGAAGACCGAAACCCACAAGGCTGCCCATATCGAGGTTGAGGGCACCGGCAGCGCAGCCTTCGCCGTGCATCGTCACGACACGAAGGTCGGCGACGTCGAGGACTTCGCGAAGGAATAACCTGCAGCGAAAACGTGTGTCGCGGCTTTGCGTCGCAACACACGGTCCATGCGGGGCGAGTCGAACGCACTATGTATTCGGCTCGCCCCGTCTTTTGGGCGGTTTTGCAAGCAGCGACCCTTCCAAGGACGGTGTATACGCTCTGTGCAAACTGCGATACGATTGCACGGTATGCTTCGTCCCTGCAAGGATTGCAGAGTGAAACGATCAATCGGCATCGAGCTGAGAGGAAAAGCGCTATGGGAGAAAAAGCCAAGTTGGGATCGGTTGTCCATATTCACTATAAAGGTGGCGTCATAGGTGATGAGCCGCAGGATGTTCGCGTAGACGGCGAGCCGCTTACGGTAATGCTCGGCGCGATGTCGTTGCCGCGTGGTGTCGAGCAAGCCATTATCGGTATGGAGGTCGGCGAAGAGAAGGAAGTCGACATTCCTGCTGCCGACGGATACGGCGAGTACCAGGAAGGTCTTGCGCAATGGTATCCCCGCATCAAGATGCCCGATGGCTACAACCTGCATGTGGGCGACGTGCTGTTCCGTACGAACCCCGATGACGGGTCGAAGATCCCGTTCTTCATTACCGACGAAACGGCTGACAACGTACGTGCCGATCCGAACCACCCGTTCGCCGGCTGCGATTTGCATTATTGGATTCGTCTTGAGGCCATAGGCTAAATCAAGCAGAGGAATGTGATAGCGAGATCTGGTCCCGCTATCACGTCAGCAAGGTTTGTGCGCGAAGCGCATTTGTTCGTTCGATGTGGCATCGGGATTTGGCTTCCACTGTCACACTCATCGAAAAGGAGAAGAACATGGCATCCACCATCGGCGGTTTCGTTGTGACCGACGCGAACAAGGAGCTGTGCAGCCGCATCATGGCCGTAACGCAGACCGGAGATCAGACGCTTCTGTTCGTGTACGGTCCGCCGCGCAGCGGGAAAACGACGCTCGTACAGGGACGTGGGCGCGAGCGCGATTTGCTATCGGACAAAGAAGTAGTGTTCTGCCACATAAGCGAGCTGGTTTCCTTCTTCAATCTCGGAGAGGTGGGCGAACAGTTCCTGGAGCGCATCGGCTTGGCCGAGGTAGTGCTGCTCGATGGTTTTGAGAAATGCTTCGAAGGGGAAGAAATTGCCTTGCAGCTTGCGAAGCTTCTGATCGATGCGCGTACGAAGGCAGGGTTGGACACACTGGTGTTCTCGGGCAAGCCCTTCGATGAGCTTGACGTTGCCGCTCTGGATGGCGTGCTCGATGGTTTCGAGCGTTGGGAGCTCGTCCCGTTGGGTGAGGAGGACATCTTGGATTTGGTTCGCGCCACCTATGAGCGCGAGCGCAAGAGCACCCAAGGTGCGCAGCGCGCGACAGTGCTGACAGATGATGCCCTCGAGTATCTTGCGAAGAACCACGGTGCCGACCTAGATGAGATGAAGTCCGCCGTTCGGTTCCTGGTGACGGTTGCAGCGTTCGACGAGGGACAAGAGGTCGATGCGGCCCTCGTACGCGAAGCCCTTGGAGATGCGGAGGGTGCGTAACGCCAACATATACTTGGGTGTAAATGCGGTAGCGGGGTAAAACCCGCTACCGCATAAAATGGGCGGCTGCGTCACGCGGCCGTCTTTTTTCTTTGTCGAATAGACCTCGATGGTACATAATACATGCGCGATAACGAACAAGCAGGGAGACAACATGTGCTATCCATGTACGCATTGCAATAAGTGCGGGAAATTCCCGCGACCGGGCACGTGCTACGTATGCGGTCATGTGAACGAGCTCGGGGTCCGAGCGTGCGTGAAATGCGGGAACCCCTTCCCGCTTCCTCCCGGGGTGCAGGCAAAGGCATCCGATTCCGAAGAAGAGGAAAAGGCAAAGGACGCAGAGTAGCTGCTCCTGTTCGCTTTTCGCCGAGAACCGAAAGCGTTTGCGCATATCTATATATAGAGGAGGTGGCAGTGGCCAATACACGGCAGGGCGGGGCGCGCTTCGCAGCATCCGATTTCGCATCGTCGATGGTGTTCGTCGGCCTTGGCCTGTGCGTTGCGTCGCTGCTTAACCTGATAGCCTTTTCTGGTCGCTATCTCGGGTTCGAGGAGGCTCTTGCCGAGAAAGTGCTGATCGTCGGCGCGATGGCACTCATGTTTCTCGTGTTCTATGGTTTAGCCGATCGGTTTTCGACCTTGCGTGGTGAGCTTGCAGCGTGCGGCATCGGCGTTGTCGGAGTTGTTGCCTATATCGTGGGAATCTTCGCGTTCGTCGATACGCCCATTGCGATGATTGCTTGCAAATGCGTCGCTGCAGCAGGTGTGGTTGCGCTAGCTACGTCTTGGTTCACCGGGTTGTGCTTGGAGCCGCGCAAAGTTCCGCATGCTTACGTTGCCGCATCAATCGGAATCGGGTTGGTCATCTGCGTCGGCGAGTGCTTTTTCGCACCGCGGGTTCGCGAGATAGCCTTTATTCTCACGCTCGCGATTTCGGCGGTGCTCGCGTTCGTTCAATGGCAGCACCATGCGAAGGCGAAGACCGTATTTCCCCGACTCGATTCCAAGAAAGCCGAAGCGCGCTCGCGTATCCAGCATGAGTCGGTCATCATGTTCGCCGTCATCCATGCCCAAGTTGGTGTTCTCGCTGGCACTTCATATATCGACCTAGGTCGCGCTACGCCGTTCATGTTGGCTGCGGCGATAGCGACCTGTGTCGTCTTGGCAGTAGATGCCCTTGCGCAGAAGCCGCGCATCACCGAAGAGTCACTTCATCCCATAACGATTCCGCTTACCATCACGGGTTTTGCAGGCATGTACCTGTTCGGAGACGGGGTGGTGCACATCGTTGCGCTTTGCCTGCTGTCCATTCTGAGTACGATATACATCGTTTCGGGAATGGTTGCGATCAATAAACACGTGACGTTGGCTGCGCTTTCCCCTGTGAGGACGTTCGGACGCGCCCATTCAATCGACTACTTCGCTATGGCAGGCGGCGTTGCCCTTGGCTTCCTGGCGGGATGGGGCTATGGGGAGGATGCGATTATCGGGGTTCAAGTGACGGGGGTCGTTGCGATAGGGTATGCCTTCATCGCTTCCTTCTTCCATAAGGCGCGTTTCCCTGACAGTACAGTCAAGTACGACGGCTCGGATGGATTTGCCCCTGTGCGTGAAAAGGGTCAATGGAAGCGCAGATGCTACGAGGTAAGCGAGCGTTTCGGTCTGAGCGAACGTCAAACCGAAGTGCTATTTCTGATCGGACAAGGCCGCAACGCCGAATATGTGGCCAACTCGCTTACGATCTCAGTGAGCACCGTGCAAACCCACATCCGCAATATCTACCAGAAATTGGGCGTGCATTCACGTCAGGAATTACTCGATCTGATAGAGAATACGAAGCTGTACGGCGAGGACTAACGCGGGTTCTTCATCATCAGTTGTTGGGTACGATAAAGAGGAAATCGACAGCTGCATTTCAAATTGCAAAGTAAAACGCCTGATAATAGGCGTCATTAATTTTATGGTATATCCTAGAACACCTAGGTAGAGTAGATGTAATCTCTCCTGTTTTACGCTATTCTTCATCGTAGGGCTTTTTGTGTAAAAGACGAGACGAGGAGGATAGGGCTATGCTTGATTATCAAGAGTTCCTAGACAGCATCGACCGCAAGGCCTACCACGAGGGAGAATGGCAATGGGAGGAGGATGGCTGCACCGTAACGCGTACGTATAACTACACGGCGCCCGGCTGCCACGACTCCTGCGGCATTCTGATCTACGTGAAGGACGGCGAGATCGAGCACATCGAGGGCGACCCGCTGGATCCCTACGCCAATGGCAAGCTGTGCATGCGCTGCTTGGACCTGAAGGAAATGATCTACAGCGACAAGCGCCTGAAGTACCCCATGAAGCGCGTCGGCGAGCGCGGCGAGGGCAAGTGGGAGCGCATCTCTTGGGATG
Source organism: uncultured Eggerthellaceae bacterium (assembly GCA_964402005.1). Taxonomy (GTDB): domain Bacteria; phylum Actinomycetota; class Coriobacteriia; order Coriobacteriales; family Eggerthellaceae; genus CAYOBD01. Next base: position 5,000 of record CAYOBD010000044.1, on the reverse strand, counting down.
AGGGCATCCAGATGGTTGCCGACTACATCAAGACCGAGATCGACGATAAGGGCCTGGGCCGCGAGTCCATCATGGTCGGCCATGGCACCGGCCGCAACATCAACTGGCAGGTTCCGTTCATCGCCGGCGCGTGCTTCCGCACGGCCAACGTGGGCGGCGTCTACTTCTCCGGCTGGTGGTGCTACATGCCGCGCGTTTGCGGCGCTGCTGGTCCGCTGGGCGACTACCCGATCGTCGACGCTTCCGAGACGCTGCCGGATCGCTATGCGAACCCCGAGTGGCTGCCGCCAGATGTAGTCGTCATCTGGGGTGTTGAGCCGTTGAAGTCCAATGCCGACGGTTATCTGGGCCACTGGCTGAACGTCTGCGTGCAGATGGGCTCCAAGATCATTTCCATCGACCCGGTCCTCACCTGGTGGGGCGCCCGCGCCGAGTACTGGCTGCGTCCGCATCCCGGCACCGACGCATGCATCTCCCTGGCATGGCTGAACATCATCACCCAGGAAGATCTGATCGACCATGAATTCGTTGCCAACTGGTGCGCTTACTACGACGAGCTGAAGGAGCATGTCGCTCAGTTCACGCCCGAGTGGGCTGCCGCCATCACCGGTGTGCCCGTCGAGGACATCATCGGCTCCGCCCGCATGTATGCGGAAGCCGAGCGCGGCGCCATCCAGTGGGGCCTCGTTTTCGACGCCGGCACCTCTTCGGCCATGCACTGGACCGAGGCCGTGTGCGACTTGATGGCCATCTGCGGCAACATCGAGAAGCCGGGCACGCACATCCTGGTGCACAACTCTTACGACATCAACGCCGGCTACTCGTCGGTCGACCTGTATGCCGATCCGGGCGCTCTCGAGCGCAAGTTCCGCAAGTGGATGGTCGGCGACGAGGGCCTCGACTTCGTCGGCATGTCCAACCCCGACTCGATGGCTTCCGTCCTCGAGGCTGGCAAGATCCCGGTGAACGGCGAGCCGTATGAGATCAAGATGATCTGGGCGCAGAGCTCCAACGCGTTCGCCGGCCATGAGGGTGCGGCTCCGCGTGCGTACAAGTACATCTCCAAGGTTCCGTTCATCTGCTACGCCGACCCGTTCATCACGCCGACGATGACTGCCATCGCCGACCTGATCTTCCCGGTATCCATGTCTGTGGAGCGCGACTCCGCCCGTACGTGGTGGACGCCGCTGCGCGCCATGAAGAAGGTCACCTCCTACTACGAGGCCAAGTCCGACGAGGAGATCGCCTTGGCGCTCGGCAAGGTGCTCAACCCCGAGCTGTTCGTGCGTTGGGAGACCGTCGAGGACTTCATCAACGACTACCTGCTGACCGACCTCGCGGTCGTCGGTCCCGATGGCAAGGTGAAGAAGGCCAACTTCTCCGCTGCAACCGACGACGACTGGGGCCACACCTCCGTCACCGAGGAGGACGTGCCGATCTCCACGAAGTGCCCGTACACGTTCAAGCAGCTCGTCGAGGACGCCTGCGGCCACTCCTACGACCCGTGGAACGCTACGTACAACAAGCATGAGAAGGGTCTGCTGCGTCCCGATGGCGGCCTGGGCTTCAACACGCCGTCCGGCCGTATCGAGCTCATCCCCTCCATCTTCACCGCCTGGGGAATCCCGCCGTACCCGATCTACACGCCGGCACCCGAGACCTGGGAGACCACGCCCGAGATCATGGAAGAGCTGCCGTTCTACATGATCAACGGTGCGCGTTCCTATGAGTTCTTCCACACCGAGCATCGTCAGGCGCAGACCATGCGCGAGTTCCATCCCGAGCCGCTCGTCAAGGTTTCGCCGAAGACGGCCGAGGAATACGACCTGCATGAGGGCGACTGGATCTGGATGGAGAACCATGAGGGTCGCTGCATGCAGAAGGTCTGGATCTTTGAAGGCATTCCGGATGACTGCGTCAGCGCAGAGCATGGTTGGTGGAAGCCCGAGGCTGAGGCTGCTGCTCCGGTACTCAACCACTGCTTCGACTACAACGTGAACAACCTGACCCGTAACTTCCAGGCTGGTCCTGGCGGCATCGGCTCGCCGATCAAGTGCACGCGTTGCAAGATCTACAAGGTGACGCCCGAGAACAGCGAGGTCATGCCGGGCGAGCAGATCGTCAACCGTGGCGGTTGGCGCGATGACTACGAGCCCTGCAAGCCGTAAGCGCAGGTTGAAGGTTAGTTAAGACGAGAAATCCGTTTGCGGGGTTCGGCTCCGCAAACGGAAACCAACAGTAAGGAGTGACTCGATATGACCAAGGGTATTCTGATTAACTACGATTACTGCACCGGCTGCCACAGCTGCGAGGTCGCTTGCAAGAAGATCCTGGACCTCCCGAAGGGCGAGTTCGGCATCAAGCTCTCCGAGACCGGCCCCTATCAGTACACGACCGGCCGTGCGGAAGGCAAGTGGGAGTGGGCTTGGCTGCCCGTCGTGACCAAGGCTTGCGACATGTGCGAGGATCGCGTGGCCAAGGGCAAGATGGCGATGTGCGTACAGCACTGCCAGGCGTGGTGCATGTACTACGGCGAGGCCGAGGATCTGGTCAAGAAGATGGACGGCAAGACCCGCTGGGCGCTGTTCACCCAGGGCGAATAATCGAAGCGAACAAGCGGGCGGGCGCATTGCGGCAACGGATGCGCCCGCAACGCTTTCAGGCGATTCGCCATAGCGGGCGGAGCGCCTTACCGTCCGTTATTGGATTTCGCACTGGAGAGGAGTGCTTATGAGCATTTATCAAGAGTTTCTGGATAGTGTAGACCGCAAGGCCTACCACGAGGGCGAATGGCAGTGGGAAGAAGACGGCTACACCGTAACCCGCACCTACCACTATTCTCCTCCGGGATGCCACACATCCTGCGGCATCCTCCTGTATGTGAAGGATGGCAAGGTCGAGAAGGTCGAAGGCGACCCGCTGGATCCTTGCACGAATGGCAAGCTGTGCATCAAGTGCCTGACGCTCGATGAGTCCATCAATAACCCCGACCGTCTGAAGTACCCCATGAAGCGCGCTGGCGAGCGTGGCGAGAACAAGTGGGAGCGCATCAGCTGGGACGAGGCCTATGACATCATCGAGGAGAAGGTTAAGTCCATTTGGGAGACCGACGGCGGCAACGCCATCATCTGCGTGCATGGCACGGGCCGCAACATCAACTGGCAGGTTCCGTTTTTCGGCCAGGCAGGACTGAAGACCCCGAACATCTCGACGTTCGGCTTCACGGGTTTCTCCTGCTACATGCCACGCATCTGCGGTTCCATCGCCCCGTTCGGCGACTTCCCGATCGTGGACGCTTCGCAGACGCATCCCGACCGCTACAACAACCCCGAGTGGGTTCCGCCGGAGGTTCTGGTGGTCTGGGGCAATGAGCCGCTGGCATCCAACGCTGACGGTTACATCGGCCACTGGCTGGTTATGTGCGTGCAGATGGGTACGAAGCTCATCTCGATCGACCCGCGTCTGACGTGGTGGGGCGTGCGCGCCGAGTATTGGCTGCAGCTGCGTCCCGGCACGGATGCCGCGTTGGCCTGCGCATGGCTGAACGTTATCATCAACGAGGGCCTCTATGACGCCGAGTATGTATCCATGTGGTGCTCCGGCTTCGATGAGCTGGCCGAGTCCGTCAAGGACACCACGCCCGAATGGGCGGGTCCGATCTGCGACCTCGATCCCGAGCTGATCCGCGCTTCTGCACGCTTCTATGCGAATGCGAAGCCCGGCGCTATCCAGTGGGGTCTTGCGTTCGACCAGCAGCGTTCAGCTATGGCGCTGACGCTTGCCGGCTGCGAGCTCATGGCTATCTGCGGCAACGTGGACGTGCCTGGCGGCGACATCCTCGTTCACAACGCGTTCGAGATCAACGCCGGCTATGCTTCCGGCGAGCATCTGACGCCTCCCGAGTGGCGCGCCAAGAAGCTGAACAACAACTTCGCCCTGCAGATCGAGGGTGGCGACTTCATCGCCCATGCGTCTTCCGACGGCCTGCTGCAGGCGATCGAGACGGACTTCCCGTACAAGATCCAGATGATGTGGATTCAGTCGTCCAACACGCTGAGCTGCCCGAGCCAGGACTCGCCGCGCGTGATGGCCGCTATGAAGCGCATCCCGTTTATCGTGAACGCCGATCCGTACATCACCCCGACGTCCGTCGCATTGGCCGATATCCTGCTGCCCGTCGCCATGAGCGCCGAGCGCAACTCCGCCCGTACGTGGTGGTCGCCGTGCCGCGCCATGGTCGCCGTGACGAAGTTCTACGAGGCCAAGTCCGACGAGCAGATCATCCTGGAGATGGGCAAGCGCCTGAACCCCGAGGTGTTCGATCGCTGGGAGACCGATATCGACTGGCTGAACTGGTACCTGCATGACGGCACCGGTTCGTTCTCGGCTACGACCGAGGCCACCGATCAGGGCGGCGCGAAGAACTCAGGCAAGACGCTGTTCACGCACGACTGGTGGGAGCTCGTCAAGGATCCGAGCATGCTCGGCCATTGCTACGATGAGTTCAACGGCACCTACAACAAGGCTGCCAAGGGCATGTTCCGCGAGGATGGCTCGATCGGCTACGGCACGCCGTCCGGTCGTTTGGAGCTGGCGCCGCTGCTGTTCCAGTATTGGGGCCTGCGCACCACGCCGTTCCACACCGAGCCGCCCGAGGGCCCGATTGAGACGCCCGAACTCATGGAAGAGTATCCGCTGATTCTGACATGCGGTGGCCGCTCGTTCGAGTTCTTCCACTCCGAGCATCGCCAGCTGCCCACGATGCGCGAACTGCATCCGCAGCCGCTCGTGATGATCAACCCGAAGACTGCCGAGAAGTACGGCATCACGGAGGGTCAATGGGTCTGGATCGAGAACGACATGGGTCGCTTCAAGCAGATCGCGAAGATCACCCAGCAGGTCAACGAGAAGACCGTCCATGCCGAGCATGGCTGGTGGTTCCCCGAGACTGAGCCTGCGGCTCCGTTCCTGTTCGGTACGTTCGAGTCGAACCCGAACAA
>CAYOBD010000043.1:8156-12050 GCA_964402005.1 uncultured Eggerthellaceae bacterium | reverse complement strand
TTTAGTCCAAAGGAGGTGAGCTGATGAAGGCTTATGAACTGCTGTATTTCGTTGCCCCCACACTCGACGAGGAAGCCCGTGCGGCTGTCGAGACGCGCATCGAGGGCGTCATCACCGAAGCCCAGGGCAGCATTGACAACGTCAATGACTGGGGCAAGCGCAAGCTGGCATACGAGATCAAGAACCTGACCGAGGGTGACTACATCCTGGTCGACTTCCATGCCGATCCCGCGCAGATTGCAGAGCTTGATCGTGTTCTGCGCATCAACGATGCTGTTGTGCGCCACATGATCGTGCGACGCGACGACCGCGACTAAAGGGAGGCGATGCCGTTTCGGCATCCAGCAAGGAAGAGGTGCACAATGAGTATCAATCGTGTAATGATCAGCGGAAATCTGACGCGCGATCCCGAGCTGCGCTAGACGGGCTCGGGCATGGCCGTCATGACGTTCGGCGTGGCCGTAAACGACCGTCGCCGCAACCAGCAGACCGGCGAGTGGGAGGACTACGCGAACTTCGTGGACTGCACGATGTTCGGCAACCGCGCTCAGGGCATTCATCCCTACCTTTCGAAGGGCACGAAGGTGGCAATCGAGGGTAAGCTGCGTTACAGCACGTGGGAACGCGATGGGCAGCGCCGCAGCAAGCTCGAGGTCGTTGTGGACGAGCTCGAGTTCATGACGTCGCGCAATAGCCAGCAAGGCGGCAACGGCGGCTATGGCAATGGCGGTTATGGCGGAGGCTATAACAACGGTGGCTATGCGCCCCAGCCGAGTCAGGCTCCGATGCCCAACGAGATGGCTGCACCCGCGCAAGCGCCCGCAATCGACACGACCTCATCGGTGTACGACGACGACATTCCGTTCTAGTGTATAAGAGAGGTACCAATGGCCGACTATTCGAACAAACAACCTCGGCGTAAGTACTGCCAGTTCTGCAAGGACAACACAGACTACGTCGACTACAAGGATACGCAGCTGCTGCGTAAGTATGTGACCGATCGCGGGAAGATCAAGCCGCGCCGTGTGACAGGCGCGTGCGTTCAGCACCAGCGCGACATCGCGGAGGCCGTGAAGCGGGCCCGCGTGATGGCTCTGATGCCGTATTCCGTTCCCGCCGTTAGCGGACGCGGCGACCGCCGCCGCCGCTCGTAGGCGAAGGAGGGATGCATCATGAAGGTGATCCTGCTGGAGGAGCTGCCCGGCAAGGGCGGCGAGGGCGACGTTGTGGATGTGGCCCGCGGTTTTGCGAATAACTACCTGCTTCGCAAGGGCATGGCCGTGCTGGCGACCAAAGGCAATCTGAAGCAGCTCGAGCAGCGTCGTAAGAACATCGCCAAGCGCGAAGAGGTGCGTATCGCCAACGCTGAGAAGCTGAAGGCCGCACTGGAGGCCGCCCCCGTCATCGTGAAGGCGCGTGTGGGCGAGGAGGGCCAGCTGTTCGGTTCCGTCACGTCGCAGATGATCGTCGACGCAATCAAGGCGCAGATGGATCTCGAGATCGACCGCCGTCGCGTTGATGACCGTCAGACCATCAAGGTGGTTGGCGAGCATGAGGTAACCGTGGCCATCTATCGCGAGATCAAGGCAGCGGTGAAGCTCAACGTGGTCGACGAGGCTGCACCTGAGGCCGAGCCGGAGCCGGAAGCTGCTGAAGAGGCTGTCGAAGCCGCTCCTGAGGCTGCTGAATCTGAAGAAACCGAGGAAGCAGCAGAATAATTTTTTCCACAGCCATCGATTGTGGAAAACGGGGAAAACCTCCTTTGTCCGTGTTCGGGCGAAGGAGGTTTTCCTTTAGCGCGGTGGACAGCGAAACGGGTCCCGATCGGGTCGAAAAATTGCCGATGAACTGCGATGATGCGTGCGCTATGATGATGGGAAGATGAGTCGGAAAGGATAGCTATGCCACGTAACGACAGCCGTTTCGGCAATTACGCGCGAGCGACGGAGAACCCCGTCGCGGATACCGCCGAGCACCCCATCCCGCATAATCTTGATGCGGAAAAATCGGTGCTTGCCGCATGCTTGCTCAGTTCTGAGGTGGTCGAGGAGATTCTGGTCAAACTGCAGCCGGAGTGCTTCTTCCGTCCCGCGCATCGCATCATCTTCGAGGCGATTTCCGATCTGTATAGCAGGCGCATTCCCATCGATCAGATTTCGGTAGCCGACACACTCAATGCGAGCGGACAGCTGGATGCCGTGGGTGGCCGTTCGTATCTGGTGGAGCTTGCCGACAATACATTCGCACTTGCAAATTGGTCGAACCACGCCGACATCGTGAAACGCACTTCTATTCTGCGTGAGCTGATCTACGCCTCGACGCAGATCAGCGCGCTTGCCTACCACGCACCTGATGATTTGGACGAAGTGGTGGAGACCGCCGAGAAGACCTTGTTCGAGGTCACAGAGAAGCGCGTGTCGTCAACATTCACGAAAATGGATGTGCTGTTGAACACGGCTTTCGAAGAAATGACCCTCATGGCCGAGAGGGGCGGTCACCTGATGGGCGTCGCTACCGGCTTCGCAGACGTTGATGCGTTGTTCCACGGCCTGCGCGGTGGCGATCTGGTTATCCTGGCTGCGCGTCCTGGCGTGGGCAAGACTTCGTTCGCGCTGAATCTGGCCGTGAACGCAGCGAAGCTCGGCACGTCGGTCGCTTTCTTCTCGTTGGAAATGAGCTCGAGCCAACTGGTGCAGCGCATCCTGTGCGCCGAGGCACGAGTCAGCTTGTCGAAAGTGCGCGGCGGCTATATCAAGGACAACGAGTGGCCCGCCATCGTGGATGCCTCCACCAAGCTGGCTGCGCTCGACATGTATATCGACGACTCGCCAGGCCTGACCATTCTGGAGGCGCGTGCGAAGGCTCGTCGCGAAATGCGCGGCGTGCCGTCGGGTAAGGGCTTGATCATTGTCGACTATTTGCAGTTGATGCAGCCTGCCACCGTGCGCCGCGACGGCAATCGCGCCGTCGAGGTAGGAGAGATCTCACGCGGGCTGAAAGTGCTCGCAAAAGAGATGGATATGCCCGTGATTGCTCTTTCGCAGCTCTCGCGTCAGATCGAAATGCGTGGGAAGAAGCGCCCGATGCTGTCCGACCTGCGCGAATCGGGCTCAATCGAGCAGGATGCCGACATTGTCATGTTCATCGACCGCTCCATGGACGAGGCTGAGGCCGAAACCGACGGTCGTCCGCCTTTGGGTACGGCCCAGTTGATCGTTGCGAAGCACCGCAATGGCCCCATCCGCGACATCACGTTGGCGTTCAACCCCGAGTACACGCGTTTTGTCGATTACGCAGACGACCCGCGCTAAGGACTGACGGGGAGCGAGCTTTCGCGCGCATCGAATGACATGGACGGGCGGGGCCTGTTCCTCTCGTCCTGCGAAAAAAGCGGAGCCGGCGCAATGCCGGCTCCGCGGACGTTCGGGCGTACGTTCGGCGCTAGTCGACGGCGACCAATACATCGGTTGCCTTCACAACGGCGACCGCCTTGCCGCCGACCGCCAGGCCGAGCTCTTCGATCGCGGCGTTGGTGATCGAGCCGGTGACCTTCACGCCGTCGGCATCCTCGATGGTTACATGTCCGTTCACGGCGCCCTCCTCGATGGCCACAATCGTGCCCTCGATCTGGTTGCGGGCGGACAGGCCGGCCATCTTCTCGGTCGCGAACATCACGTTGGTTGCCTTGATGACGGCGTAGCACTCCTTGCCTTCCTCCAGGCCGAGCTCCTTCACGGCGGCCATGGTGATGTCGGCCGTGATGGGGTTGTGGTTGCCGCGGCAGATGACAACGACTGCGTTGACGACGCCCTCGCGGACGACCTTGACCGTGCCCTTGATCTGGTTGCGATGAGATCCATCCTGCGGATTCGTACGGAAGATCGTCGCGTAAGG
>CAYOBD010000043.1:5588-8146 GCA_964402005.1 uncultured Eggerthellaceae bacterium | reverse complement strand
TCGGAACTTCCTTTCCTTTGCGGCGGGTACTTCCCGTCTTCGTGTCGGTCGGTCTATCCGGCCGTATTTCCCTTCATGCCTTTCGACATTATACATACAGGCATATCATATGCTATATAGAATAATTTATAAATGCGAATAAAAAGCTTTCACAATTCGCACCCCGATCCGTCACAGTTCGCCAGAATCGGTGATACCATTCAATAGTTGCAGGTAAAAACTAGGTCGAAAACGAAATATATGTATAATTGAATAATAAATAACCAAGAATAATTAAGCAAACAAGCGAGATTCGCGTGCCAAACTGGCAGGACGTGATGGCTGCGCTCGCCATCGGGTCTATGTGCGTGCGCGACGCAAAGCGCAGCGTCCGGCATCGAGCTTGTGCGTATCCACTGTGCAAAAGAGGCGCACCATCATCGGGCTAGAGCACGCTCCGTAGCACAAAAAGCAGCGGCCCGGACATCGCCAGGCCGCTGCTCGTTCGTTGCGCTCGCTAATGCGAGGCTACTTCTCTACGGCGATGTCGCCGACGGAGCGGTCGATTTCGGTAACGTCGACCTGCGCCTCGTAGGGCTTATAGCCCTCTGCGGTGATGGTCAGCGTGTATACATCGGCCGGTATCTGGTCGAACTTGAAGTCGCCGAACTCGTCGGTGGCCATCTCGGCCGTAAAGCCTTCTGCGCCAACGATCTTCACAGGTGCGCCGATGAGCAGCTCGTCAATGCCCAGGTCGACCACGGAACCCGCGATGAAGCGCTTCGGCAGGTTCTTGTAATACGCGCGCGGGCCCAAAGCCGCCACTTCCTCGAGCACCTCAGCCTCGGCGATGAACGCCTTGGCTTCTTCGGAGTCCTCGTCCACCCAACGGATGACATCATGCGCGCAGGCATCCACGCAGCGCGGCACATCCCAGCCGTTGTCGAGCAGATGAGCGCAGCCCGTGCACTTCTGCGGAAGCGCCAGCTCTTCGTTCCAATAGACGGCGCCCAGCGGGCAAGCCTCTACCAAGTCGCGCCTGCCGGCGGCCTTCTCGGGATCGATGATAACCAGGCCATCGTCGCGACGATACGCCGCACCGTCGGCTGCGCCCAGCTCGAGCACAGGGCACTTCTCGCAGTGCTGGCACATCACGGGCTTGTAGGCGACGCGCGTCCACGGCACCTGGCCGCGCACCTTTTCATCCATTTTCAACCAGAACTGCCCGGTCAGGGGCTGCGGCGCCGCATAGGGGCGCCAGTCGTTTTCGCAGTGCTCGTCTTTGCATACGATCTGGCAGTTGTAGCAGCCGTTGCACTGCTTCACGTCAATGAGGAATACCTTTCCCATGATCTACGCCTCCTTCGACACGATGCGGGCGGACGCAACCAGGCCGACTTCGGGGTCGTAGTCGCGCGCGAACGCCTCGGGGTACTGCTTGGCGAGCTCGAACACATCCACCTTCTCGATACCCACCAGGAAGCCGTTCGTTACCTCGCCGGCAGCGTTCTTCGAAGTCACAGCCGTCGGGCAGATCAGGTTGTTGGCGCCGCCGCGGTCCAAGCCGCCCACGCCGTACTCAAGCACGTCGGTGCGTGCGCCATGGTCCTGATACAGTGCGCCGGGCATGATGCGTTCGGACACGATTACGCCGCCGAGCACTGCGCCGCGCTCGTTGAACAGCTTGCAGATGTCGCCATCGACCAGACCAAGCTCGGCTGCGTCGACCGGGTTCACCCAGATAGGCTCATACAGGTAGCCATCCGGACCCTTCACCTTGCAGGTCGGAATCTCGCGCAGCCACGGGATGTCGTCATGCTGCGCATGCACGCGCCAACGCGGATGGTTGGAAACGAGCAGATACGGATAATCCTTTGCGCGATCGGACGAGATGCGCTCCTGATGGCCATCGCCCTCTTCGATCCAATGCGGCACCGGTCCGCGGACCTTGTCGTCGGGGAAGTTCTCGGCAATACCCGTCGAGTAGAACTCCAAGCGGCCCGTCGGTGTCTTCAGCGGATGGGCAACCGGGTCCTCGGCGAACGGCATGAAACCGATCGGGTCCTTCTCCCAATCCTTCTTCGTCGGGAAGCAGAAATACTGCTGCTCGAGGAATTTCTCGTAAGGATATTCGTCCAGCGGGATCTCGGAGTGCTCGAAGCCGTACTTGATGTCTTCGTCGACGGTGCGGCCTTGCGTGAATTTCTCGTACAGGCCCTCATAGTCGCCGCCGTATTTCTCAAGCTTCTTGGCGATTTCGCATACAGCCTCGTAGTCGCCGAGTGATTCGCCCACATGGTCGATTGCGATGTCCTCGTACACCAGCTTGTTCCATTGGCCGGAGAAGATGTCGGCCTGGATATCCTTGAGCTCGAACAGCGTCGAAATCGGCAGGATGATGTCGGCCAGCAGCGTGTCGTTCTCCATCCACGGATGCTGGACCAGGTAGAACTCGATGCTGGGGTCGCGCACGGCTTCTTGATAGGAGTTGCCGCCGTTCCAGCAAGTCTCCCAGCAGGGCGTGTCGGACCAGATCATGTGCATGTGGTGCAGGCCGGGCTCGGGATACTGGAACTTCA
>CAYOBD010000043.1:0-5488 GCA_964402005.1 uncultured Eggerthellaceae bacterium | reverse complement strand
TCGGACCAGATCATGTGCATGTGGTGCAGGCCGGGCTCGGGATACTGGAACTTCAGGAACTGGTCGGCGCGCGGCATGTAGCACACCACATGGCCATACCAGGTCATCGGGTTGTCTTCGGTGTAGCCGCCCAGGATGGCGTCGGGCGTCATGGTCTTGGGGATGAAATGCTTGGGAGCACCCATGCGCCAGCCATGATAGACGCTCATCAGCGTGGGGTAGATCTCCGACGGCGGTACGGGGTTCACGCCCTGCAGCACCCATTCGATCCACTTGAACTGGTGGACGCCGTGATTGCCCCAGCCCTGCATACCGAGCAGGCATACCTCGAGGCGTGCAGGCTCGTGGCTGAAGCACGAGCGGATGTATCCGCCACCGTTGCTGTGGCAGATCGAAACCGTGTGCGTACCCCAGTAACGTGCGAAGTTCTTGATGCGATACGACGGGACGCCGCATTTCTCTGCCGCCCATTCGGGCGTCTTCGGCACGCCATCCTCGTGGCCGAGCACGTAGTACTCAAGCCAGTCGAAGCCCTCGACGTGCGTTTTCACGTATTCCTTGTCGTAGAGGCCTTCGGTCATCCACACGTAGATGATGGCCAGCTGGAACGCTGCGTCGGTGTTGGGGAGTACCGGGATCCACTTGTCGGCATGGACTGCGTTCGTGTAGTTGCAGTCGGGTGCAATGTGGATGGACTTCACGCCGATCTCGTTGAACCAATAGCACAGGCGGCTTGTCTGCTGGCCGCCCCAGCCCCACGGCGTGGTCTCCGGGTCGGAACCCCAGAACAGAAGGGCATCGGAATACTCGCTCACGTCTTTGATGACGTTGTCCTGCGGGTTCTGCTGGCCATGGGTCTCCATGCCCCAGACGTGCTTGGCGCCCCAGTACCAACCCTCCCAGCTGTCGGGCTGGCGAGCCTGGATCAGGTATTCGCCCTTTTCGTCGCCGCAGTAGTCGAGCATGAGCGAACTTGCGCCATGGGCGCCGGACACGATCTTGGTCTCGCCATGGCCCTCGCCTTGGATAAGGATCGAGGTGCGGCCGTATACGCGGCCGATGCGCTCGATCTCGGCAGCGATGATGTCCGTTGCCTCGTCCCAGCTGATGCGCTCGTATCCGGAAACGCCGCGGTTCTGCGAATTGATCTTCTCGGGGTCGCCGCCGGGCTCCCAGTCCACGCGCTTCAACGGATAAGGTACGCGGTTGGGCGAGTACGCGCGACGCTTGTACGACAGCGAGATCGGAGGCAAGAACGTCTTCATGCCCGGACGGAACGTATGGCCGCGCACCTCGTAGCGCCACTCGTTCAGCTCCTCGGGGGTGTAATGCTCGTCGTAGTGCAGCGGGCGAATGCGCACGACCTTGCCGTCTTTCACGTCAACGCAAGCCGTGTTCGTGCCGCCGCCGAACCCGCAAAACCCCAGGTTCTTAAGTACGGTACGGTCCTTAATCTTCATGAATCCCCTCCTTTTCCTATAACGATTCGCAAAATACGACAGCATATATTGTAGGACTATGCCCGTCTGCGCGTGTAGGGTCTTAAGGGTGAAATAGCCTAAGCCCCCGGAATCGGGGGCTTAGGCAGGTACTAAAGATTCAGTTGACGGAGCTGTTATTCTGCGGCCAGGGGGGAGGGTACGTTGTAGACGCGGGTCAGGTACTCGCGGTCGAGCGCATAGAGGCCGCGCGGATCGCCGCCGAACAGCTTCATGTTCGATACCATCTCGGAAGCATTGGCCTCTTCCTCCAGCTGCTCGTCGATGAACCACTTCAGGAACTGCAGCGTGCGGTAGTCTTTTGCCTCTTCGGCGGCTGCGTATATGTCGTTGATCAGGCTTGTCACGTATTTCTCGTGCTCGAGTGCGGCCTCCAGCGGGCCGATGAGGTCGGTGAACTCCTTGTCGGGCTGCGCGATGGCGAGCATTTTGACCGGGCAGTCGTTGTCCAGCAGATAACGGCGGAAGATGAGCGCATGGTCGCGTTCCTCCTGCGCCTGGATGACGTACCAATTGGCGAAGCCCTTCAGCCCCTGCGCCTCGTAGTAGTCGGCAAACGTGAGGTACAGATACCCCGAGTACAGCTCCTTGTTGATCTGGTCGTTGATGAGCTCGTATACCTTCTGATCCATGATTCGCTCCTTTTGTGGTCTTGGGTTCTTCTGCCGATTTCAGTGTAGCGCATTGCGGGACGGCAAGATGTTCCGGGAAAAGCTTGCAGGGTGGAAAAATGTTCCTAGAACACTTTTCCATTCGTTGGCGGTGGCTCGCCGCGGAAAAGTGTTCCTGGAACTTTTTTCCATCCGCTGGCGGTGCGTCGCCGTGGATATCCTGCATGCGGCCTGCGCCAGCCGCGTCGAGTGCGTGCGTTTCGCTATAATCGTTCACGCAATCCATCGTAGAGGAGGACTATATATGAACACAGTGCTCGTCGGAGCCCAGTGGGGCGACGAAGGCAAAGGCAAGGTAACCGACCTCATCGGTCACGATTACGACTACGTCGTGCGTTTCCAAGGGGGCAACAACGCAGGTCACACGGTTGTGCATGGCGAAACGAAGCTGGCGCTTCATCTGATGCCGTCCGGCGTGATGTATCCGGACGTCGTGCCGGTGATCGGCAACGGCGTCATCATCGATCCGGGCGTGCTGATCAAGGAGATGGCGATGCTCGAGGCTGAGGGCATCAGCTGCGAAAACCTTCGCATCTCGTGCGACGCGCACATCATCATGCCGTATCACAAGACACTCGACGGCGCCGAGGAAAAGCGTCTGGGCAAAAATCAGATCGGCACGACCAAGCGCGGTATCGGCCCGTGCTATCAGGATAAAGCTGCCCGTCGCGGCATCCGCATGCAGGACCTGCTCGATGAGCGCATCTTCCGCCTGAAGGTGGAAACGGCGCTTTCGCAGAAGAACCCCATACTCGAGAAGGTTTACGGCCTGCAGACCTACACGGTCGAGGAGGTCTGCGACGAGTACCTGCCGTACGCACGCATTCTGAAGAAGCATGTGGCCGAAACCGCCCAACTGCTCAACGATGCCGTGCGTGCCGGCAAATCGATTCTGTTCGAGGGCGCGCAGGGTACGCTGCTCGATATCGACCACGGCACGTATCCGTTCGTGACCTCGTCTTCGTGCTGCGCAGGCGGGGCGGTGACTGGCACGGGCGTGGGTCCGAAGAGCATCGATCGCGTGTTGGGCATCCAGAAGGCCTATGTGACCCGCGTGGGCGCAGGCCCCTTCCCGACCGAGCAGCGCTTCCCCGAAGATGGGGGAGAAGGCGAGGAGGCGCAGGTCGGCGAGACCCTGTGCTCTGTCGGCCACGAATTCGGCGTGACGACGGGCCGCAAGCGTCGTTGCGGTTGGTTCGATGCCGTCATCGGCCGTTACGCTGCCGAAGTGAATGGCCTGACTGACGTGGCGCTCACAAAGCTGGACGTGCTTTCGGAGTTCGACACCATCAAGGTGTGCGTTGCTTACGAGTGCGACGGCAAGCGTTATGACTACTTCCCCATGCAGCAAAGCGTGCTGTTCCATTCGAAGCCCATCTACGAGGAGCTGCCCGGCTGGAAGGGGATTGACATCACCGGTTGCCGCGAGTACGAAGAGCTGCCGGAAAATGCAAAGGCTTATGTGGAGCACCTGGAGGAGCTGTGCGGCGTGCGCATCAGCTTCGTCTCGGTCGGTCCCGATCGCGACCAGACGATCGTTCGCGGTTGGTACAGGGAGGATTAAACGATGAACATCCTGGTATTGGGAAGTGGCGGCCGAGAACATGCCATCACATGGGCGCTGGCCAAGTCCGCTCAGGTGGACGGCTTGTACGTCGCACCGGGCAATGGCGGCACGGCTGATATCGCCCAGAACGTGTCGGGCTTGGACATCGAAGACGGTCTTTCCGTACTTGAATTCGTGCGCGCAAACGACGTGCAGCTCGTGGTCGTCGGGCCCGAGGCGCCGTTGGTTGCGGGTGTGGCAGACGTGCTGCGCGAGGGTGGCGTGGCCGTGTTCGGCCCCGACCTGCAAGGAGCGCGCCTAGAAGGCAGCAAGACGTTCTGCAAGGAATTTATGCAGCGCCACAATCTGCCTACGGCTGGTTATATCAGCACGAACGATGCCGATGCGGCCCATGCGTACATCGACGAGCACGGTGCCCCCATCGTCGTTAAGGCCGATGGCCTGGCGGCGGGCCAGGGCGTGGTCGTTGCAGCAACCGTCGAGGAAGCCCATGAGGCGGTCGATGCCTGCATGGACGGCGCGTTCGGCGAAGCGGGCACCGTCGTGGTGGTGGAAGAATGCCTGACGGGCCCCGAGTGCTCCATGCTGGCGTTCGTTTCAGCAGGCAAGGCCTACTGCATGGCGCCCTCGCAGGACCACAAACGCGCCTACGATGGCGACGAGGGTCCCAACACGGGCGGTATGGGCGCATATTCTCCGGTGCCGATCGTGACGGACGAAGAGCTCGCGCGCATGCAGCAGGTGATGCAGGATGCGGCCGCCGGAACGGCCGAGGATTTCGACTTCGACTACAGGGGCGTGCTTTACGGCGGGTTCATGCTGACGCCGTCCGGCCCCAAGCTTTTGGAATATAACGCGCGCTTCGGCGATCCCGAGACTCAAGTGGTGCTGCCGCGCCTGAACAGCGATTTGGCCGAGGTCATGATGGCCGTTGCCGAAGGGCGCCCCGACGATATCGAGCTGGAATGGGATGACCGCTGGGCGGTTACCGTTGTGCTGGCAAGCGCCGGCTACCCGGGCTCCTATGAGAAGGGCAAGGAGATAACCGGCATCGAGGACGCCGAGCATCTGGACGGTGTGACCGTGTTCCATGCGGGCACCACGCGAACCGATGATGGGCGCTTGGTGACCAGCGGCGGGCGCGTGCTCGACGTGACCGCCATGGCCGATACGTTCGAGGCGGCTCGCGAAATGGCATACATCGCCTGCGAGCGCATCAACTTCGAAGGCAAGCAGCTGCGCAGCGACATCGGCCTGCGTGCTCTGCGTGGCCGGGAGGCCTGGGCGTAGGTCTACGAAGAAAACGCGGTTGGGGCACCGGGCAAGTTGCCGGGTTCTGATCCCGCCGAGTGAGTCGCTTGGGTGAGTCGTTGGGGCCTGACCCCGATGGCTCGCTCGATGCCTTCGCCAACTTACTTGAGGCGACCTGGGAGGTTTTGCTTTGTTATCCGAACGGCTCATAAGCTTTGCGGTGCGCACGGCATCCAAGAACTATCTGCGCATCAATCCGACAAGCGACACGCATGTGCCGGCGCCGCGGCCAGGACAGCGCTACATGCTGTACATGCACGTGCCTTTCTGCACGAAGCTGTGCCCGTATTGCTCGTTCAACCGCTTCCCGTTTTCGGAGGAGCGTGCCGTTCCGTATTTCGAGAGCATGCGCAAGGAGATGCGCATGGTTGCCGATCTGGGCTACGACTTCGACAGCATCTACATCGGCGGCGGTACGCCCACGGTGATGATCGACGAGC
>CAYOBD010000042.1:0-12483 GCA_964402005.1 uncultured Eggerthellaceae bacterium | reverse complement strand
TCATCCTTCAGCATCACCGTCCCGCCATCTGGCGTACAATCATCCCATCAGAAGAAAGGAGCTCGATCATGGGCAAACCGGAACCTTCGATGGATGCTTGGCTGGCTGAAGCGAAAGCCAGCCCCCAAGCCGCGCAGTGCGGCATGTTCCTGACA
The DNA here is from genome assembly GCA_964402005.1 of uncultured Eggerthellaceae bacterium. Lineage (GTDB taxonomy): Bacteria > Actinomycetota > Coriobacteriia > Coriobacteriales > Eggerthellaceae > CAYOBD01. The sequence goes on along the minus strand of CAYOBD010000042.1, from coordinate 12,328 downwards.
CACAATGGCGTCGTGCGCGAGACGGCCAAAGCGCAGGTGCGCGAAGGCGAGCAGAAGCCTGCAGTCGCACAGGTTGATTTTTCTTACGATGCGGCCGGCGTCGAAGCCGCCATCGCCGAGGCCCTTACCTGGGATGGCGTGTACTACGTGAAGGTATGGCTCAACGAAGGCGTACTCGAAGTGGGCGAATCGATCATGTATGTACTGATCGGCGCCGACATCCGTCCGCGCTGCATCGATGCCCTGCAGAAGCTGGTCGGCCACATCAAAAACGACCTCGTAATCGAACGCGAAATCTACGTTGAATAAATGCATGGGCCTGACGCGGCCCACGGATAGCAGGCAGCCATGACGACGAACGCACGGTTGAAAACCGCAATTGCGCTGAACGCGGCTATCGTCGTGATGGAAACATGGGCCCTTGCATTCAGCATGGCGAAAAACGGACCTATCGAGAACTACATGTTCTATACGCAGTGCTCCAACCTGATGGGGGCCATTTCCTGCCTTGCTTGCATGATCGCGCAAATACGGCAGTTGCGCGACGGACGTCCTCTGGGACGGGGGTTGCGCTGGTTCAAATTCGCCAGCGTGTGCTGCACGGCTATGACGTTCTTCGTCGTTTTACTCGTGCTTTTGCCGATGATGGAAAATGCCGGAATGCCCGGTTGGCACTTCTTATACGTGGATGGCTCGAAGTCGATAACGCACCTCGTAGGGCCGATTCTCATTTTTTTCAGCTATATCTTCTTCGAGGCCGACCGCGATATGACAATACTTCAGAGCTTGGTTGGGCTCATATTCACGCTCGCATATGCTGCAGTTGCCTATATATGCAACTACCTGCTCCTGTGGGATGGGCCTTATCCATTTTTCCAAGTATGGGACATGTTCCTGTGGCAGACGCTGCTCTGGTTCGTAGCGCTCTGCATCCTGGCGTTCGCAATCTGCCAGATGCCTCGCCTGCTGGGAAGGCGTTTCTGCCGCGAATGAGCTGAATGCCAACGTCCCTTCATGGGCCAGAGGCTCTGCCCCTTCCGGTTTGCTTCTGGCTGGTTTCCGATCAATCTCCGATCTGCGTTCGGCTAAACTCCCAGCCCACTTCCAACCCATTACGAGTGCGCGATCAGGATCACATTGTCAGGGTCGGTCAGGCTTTCGGGGTCGCACGTAAGGACGGCGACATCAGCAAATACGTCGCGCAGAATTGCAGCCTGCTGGTGCAAGAATGCAGACTGGCTGCCTTCGAGCGCGGACACGACATTCACTAGATAGAACCCACCGGGCTCCAAGCATGCATGAAGGTAGCGCGCGGCTTCGTGCGTGGCAAGCGACATGACGGGGTCAGCCGCATCGAACGTGTCGTTGACGATGGCGTCCCATGTGATGTTGCGTGCCGCAGCCTCCTCGAGGAAGATGCGCGCATCGGCGCAGAACATGTGTAATCGCCCTGACTCTTCGGCGTCGAACTCCTCGATGCATCGATCGAGCCAGAAATAGCGTTGCGCTATATCCGTAATGGCCGGATCGATCTCTATTGCGTCTACGCTCACTTCGGGATGATGCGCAAGCAGATGCTCGGGGTAGTCATAGCCGCCGCAGCCGAGTACGAGCACACGCCTCACCGGATGCGCCGGCCAATCCGTAAGTCCGGCTGCCTCAAGATCGAACATGGCATCATAGCGCTTGAGATACTCGAATACCAGGTCATAGCACAAATCGTCGTCCATATACGTACCTGAATGGACGACCCCGCCCACTTCAAGCAGACGTACGGGACGGCCAGCATCGTCTTCGACCTGATAGATACGCGCCGGCCCGAACATCGTGGGAATCTGCACGTATGTGCCTGCGTTCATCCTTTGCCAAAGCAGCGTGCCGATGCCTGCTGCAGCTGCGGCGCCAGCCGCAATCGCAATGCGCTTCGTAATCGGTTTCACAGAACCCTCCCAAAAGACGGCTTGATGCTTCGGGATAGTATGTTAAAGCAAAACGCACCTCTCAGAAAATGGATGTTCGCAGGATGGCTCCTGCCGCTGCATAAAACCGAGAAATGCCATGGGGTATAATCGCGCCATGGAATCCCAACAACCACACGGCAACCATCGTCGACGCAATCCGCAGCATCCACAGCAGGAAACACGCTCGTCTCGGCATAGGTCAGAGCGCACCGCACGCGTCTCGGGCAAACCGGCGGATTCCGATCAGCAGTCTCGCAAACGGTATCGAACTATCGGACGCTGGCGACACACGAGCGTCGTCATATGCACGACGATCATGGCGATAGGCTGCATCATCGGCCTGCTGCTGTTCGCACGCCCCACCATTTCGACCGTCGAAAATCGCACCTTGCAAGCTTATCCGGAGTTTTCAAGCGAAAGCTTCCTCGACGGATCATATTTCACCGATGTCGCACTTTGGTACGCCGACACTTACCCATTGCGCGAGGGCATGGTATCGTCGGCCCTGCGCTTCAAAAGCCTTTTCGGCTTCTCTCCACGCCAAGGTCTGGTTGGCGGCAATGTGCACGCCGACGAGATTCCAGTCCCGAACGCATCTGTGCCCGAAAAACAGCCGGACACGCCAACAGATGAGCAATCGAACGCGAGCCCTTCCGAGCCGCAGGCGGATGCCCAGTCGAATGCGAGCCCTTCCGAGCCGCAAGCGGATAACGATAGTGCAAAACCCGCTGAGCAAACCGAAGCGCCCGACGAGCGCGCCATCGCAGAAGCCGTGCAGAACAGCATCATGAACGGACTCTACATCAAAGACGGAATCGCATATTCCATTTACTATTTCTCGCAATCGGGGGCAGACACCTACGTCGCAGCCGTAAATGAGGCGACCGAGCGCCTCGATGGCATCTCGCACGTATATTCCCTGCTCGTTCCCTCAAGTGCAGTCGTTCTTCCCGAAGATGAATACATAGGGGTAGGTGGAAGCGATCAACGACAAGTGCTCGACTACGTTTGGTCGCGCCTATCGGAAACGGCAACGCAAGTAGACATCCTGAACACGATGCAGCAGCATGCGGACGAGTACGTGTATTACCGCACCGACCATCATTGGACGCAGCTCGGCGCATACTACGGTTATGTGGAATTCTGCAAAGCCCGGGGTATCAAACCGGCCGCCCTCGAAACGTACTCCTATCGAAATGATGGCGAATTCACCGGAACTTATTACTGGTCGATTGCGGAGCTCATGGACCCCTGGTCCGACGATTTTGAGACCTACACGCCCGCCGACACCAACACCATGGAATGGTGGGGAGCTTACGAGGATTCAGAATACGGCACCTGCGACATCGTCGAAGATGCAACCGACTGGGATCCGACCGAGAAGTACAGCGCGTTTTCGGGCAGCGATCCCGCGCGCGGCCTTATCCATAACCCGAAGATCAAAGATGGATCGTCGTGCCTGGTGGTAAAGGACTCCTATGGCTCGGCATTCATTCCGTTCCTCGTCGCAAATTACGAGTACGTGCATATCCTCGACCCGCGCTACTATTTCGGCAGCGTCACCGCATACGCACGGGACAACAAGGTGCAGGATGTGATCTTCGTCTTCGGCATCAACGTCGGACTAGCCGATAAATACGCCGGTGTCCTATATGACAGCATCGTGCGGGAATAGCACGTCCTCGCAATGCGAGGACGTCAAACTAGCGATGCTACGGACGTGCCGAGCTCGAAACGCCGTTGCAGCAGCAAGAACCCTAGGCCGCATCTATGCTATATAGACGCATATCCCCCTCGGCTAGAACGATCGTAAAGCCAGGAGTGCTATCGTTCACAGCATCGATGCCGGGGTATTTCATCTTCGAGTAGCCCGCCAGATGCCATTGCTGGTTTTCCAGATTATCCGCGTCCAGTAGCACAACATAGTGCGCGCCCATTCTTCGGACCGCTTCCTGCACCTCGACATCCGTAGCGATGTCATTTAACTGAGCGCGCACGATCAAGCTTTCCGTAGGCTCATCGCTGTTGTCTTCTGTAATCTCTCTCGTCATGCCACTTGCCTGCCGATAATACGTGTTCAAGCCATCCATGCCATACGCAAAAAGAGACCCGTCGTCAACCGAATTGATGACCAGATCATCTCCGACCAGATCGACCACCTTTTGCACGAAAGCGCGCTCTTCGTCTTCGTAGATGATCTCCGCGCCGTTCGTGTTGTTATGCAAACCCCAGCGCAACTTATCGAACGAATAGAAATCTGAGTCTTGGTACGTACCGCTCATCGCGCGCTGCGGAGCATACACAGCGAGCACCAGAACCAATACAGCAACGCAGGTGAGCGCTATCCCCAATGGCTGTCTCGGATCAAGACCCTTGAAGCGCTTGCGCACCCATCCATCAAATGTTGCAGCCCCCAATGCGGTTAAGGGAATGCCCGCCAAGGCCATGCATGCACAAATCCGAAACTTATCTGTGTACCAAAAACCCGTCAACAGTTGCTTTAGGGGACCCGCCGTTGCAGCAGCCAGCACGAACAAGAAACAAAAAGCTGCATAGGCAAACGGAATCCATCGATAGCGCCGCTGCGTCAGGGCCCACACACCACCGCCTATGACCAAAGCGGCAAGAACCAACTGCATGCCTCGATCCGGCATATTGAGCAAAAACACGTTGATTGTTGCTTGCCTCACCCCGTAAATGGGTCCCCAAAAATGGTTTACCGTGCTTTGCATGAACGGCATTCTGAAGAACATGTACCAGACAGCGGCCACGACTACCAAGAAAGCAAGGCATAGCGCCAGATTACGGCCATGCCGACGTAGCGTGCCGCCCAAACCGTAGATGCGCTGCACGCAATAGGGCACGAAAAATACTATGGCAGCGAAAAGGCTGTTCGGATGAAGCGACAGGCTTCCGATCAACGCTAGCAGCAAAGCCGCAGTTCGCCGTTTGCGGCCTTGCTTCGCGGACAGCAATTCAACCCACTCCATGAACAGAACAGCCATCGCAGGAAACACGCAGTAGGCGCCCATGTTGGGCATCAAAGGACCGAAATGGATGATCCCCCAAGGAAACACCGTGAATGCGGACGACAGGATCGCACCATAGAACAATGTTTTCGTGGAACCGCGCGTCAGTACGCTGAGCATCGCCATCATGCCCGCAGGAAACACAATGCAGGCAAAGGCGAAATCGAGTGCATTCTCTATGAGCGCGTAATCCGTATGCAAAACGTCGGAAACCAAAGCACCGAGCACATGCCAACCGCATGGATAGAAGCCGCCATCAAACGAAGACCAGTTGCCCGTTTCAGTGAACGAGCGCAGTAAAGCCAAGTGCGATTTGTTGTCGATTTCCTGAACGAAGTTCGTCGGATCGCCGAACGGAAGAACCAGTACGTAAATACCCACAACTATGCCGACGGCGACGAACAGCAGAAGCAGCAGCCAAGATCGTCTTCGGGAACGCCCAAGCGGCTTTCCTGCACCTCGCACGCATCCCGATTCGCCCGTCTGCTCCAATCCATCTTCCATCAACAGGGGGCTCCCCGTCCGTCGCCAAAAGCGCCCCGCAAAATAAACCACCGCTGTCAGCGCAGCTATGGGAAGAAAAACCGAAACGAAATCGCAGAAGACACCGACCTTCACAAGAATCTCAACCCAAAGGAAATACAATGCCGTAGACAGGGGGGCTGCCAACATAAGCGACATGATTGGACGCACACCGAAAGCGCGGAGCAGCAGATAGCCCGGCACAAGAATCAACGCCGTCTGCAACATCGCAGCTACGGCAAAAAGACCCCACATGCCCTTCTCCTTGCTCTTCGCGTCAAAACCACTGGAAAGCCAGTGTAGGCCTCGAGCAATCAACGTCTCCCAGAAGCAATTCGATGACAATAAAAATGCAGAAGGGGTATCTGCCTTACGCAGATACCCCTTCCATCGGCTTCAAACCAATACAGCTTGCTTCTGCCGTTTTTTGCAAGCCAAACAAAAATGAACTTATGCCATCTTCCTCTCGGCGGCGGTAACCACATGCTCGGCGAGAATAGCCGTGGTCACAGAGCCAACACCGCGCGGGACAGGCGTGATGGCCGCAACGATGGGCTCGACTTCGTCGAATGCCACGTCGCCAGCCAGCTTGCCAAGCTCCTCGTTCCAGTTGATGCCCACGTCGATGACGACCTGGCCCTCGCGCACGCCGCTCGCCTTGACGGTGCCGATATGGCCGGCAGCCACGACCAGGATGTCGGCGGCCTTCGTCTTCTCGTCTACGTCAACGGTCTTGGTATGGCACATCGTGACGGTGGCATTGGCAGCCTGCAGCATCATGGACACGGGCTTGCCGATAACGAGCGAACGGCCGACCACGGTCACGTTTGCGCCCTTCAGCTCATAGCCGTAGTGCTTGATGATCTGCATGCAGGCGTCAGCCGTGCACGGCGGATAGCCGATGGCCTGGTTCGCAAAGACGCCGTACAGCGAGCCCTGCGTGATGCCGTCCATGTCCTTGGCCGGATCGAGTGCAGCGCATGCGGCGATCTCATCGAGGGTCTTCGGCAGAGGACGGAACATCAGGCAGCCGTCGATGGCGTCGTCGGTGTTCACTTCGTTGATAGCGGCCATCAGATCTTCCTGAGAGCAATCGGCCGGCAGGAGGAATTTGCGAATGGCGATGCCTGCCTTGTCGCAGCGCTTGGTGGCGCCACGCTCGTAGGACAGGTCGTCGTCGCGTTCGCCCACGCGGATGATGGCAAGCGTCGGCTGATGCCCCGCTTCAGTCAGCTTGGCTGCACGCGCGGCCACTTCCTCGGTCAGCGCATCGGCAACCGGTGCGCCCAACAACAGTTCTGCCATAGGTGTTCCCCTTTCGAAACGGTAGGTTACTTCAGACATGCACAGACTATCACATTGCAGCGGGCGCACCCGTGCGCACCGCCCCGAAAAGCACCGCCTGCCCTGTTGCATGTGCCACTTCGGGACGAATTGATGGCCTCGCAAGGAAATGGATGGTCTCAGTCACCCGCTTTTGTTTACGGGAACATTACGCGCCTATGGAGAAAGTGTCGAAATCAAGCCGATTTTGGCTGTTCATCCACAGAAAAGTTACCGCTATTCAACGTATGTGCGGATAGCCTATGGGGTAGGTTCGCCGCACGATATACTGCCAATTGCAGACGGAGGTTCCCCTCCTCCCGATGCGCTGCTTGTCCCCAAATAAAGCAGTAGCGGTGCCAAGACACCGCAAACCCCTCCTTTTAGGCCCCGCCTCCCCTGCGGGGCCCCTTCTTTTTCCGAGTACGCTATATTGTTCCCCATGGAATTGCAACTTACTGTCAAAAGTGGAGTCGGGGATGACGAGGAGGTCGCCATACCCGACGGCGTTGTGGAAATCGGAGCGAGTGCATTTCGCGCAAAGCACAGCTTGCGTCGAATCCTCTTACCCCGGTCATGCACGACCATCGGCGACTACGCATTCGACTCATGCCGCAACCTTGAGGAAATCATCCTGCCCGAAGGTTGCACCAGCATCGGCGCCTTCGCCTTCAAGAACTGCTCAGCCCTCGAACGCATAGCGCTCCCGCAGTCCCTTCAAACAGTTCCCAAACAGGCCTTCTCCCGCTGCATCAAGCTGACAGCTGTAGAGGGCTTAGGCCAGATGCAAACGATCGACATCGACGCTTTCACGGGATGCGCGGCACTGGAAGCGGCGGATCTTCGTGGTGCGGCGACCATCGGCGACCGTGCGTTCAGCGGCTGCCGAGCCCTTGAGCAAGTCGATTTCAGCGCAAATCTGCAACGTATCGGGCACTATGCATTCCGTTCGTGCGTGAACCTGCGCCGAGTCGATCTGCCAGCCAGCATCACCGATCTGGGCACCGGTGTTTTTTCGGGCTGCCGCGACATCGACGTGCATGCAAGCGAAGCGCTGGTGCGCGCACATCCCAATGCCTTCCCGCGCAGCATCACATTGGCCTATGGAATCATCCGTCAGCAGGACGTACGCGATCTTTCCGCGCAATTCCGCCGTAACCACGCCGAAGATGCCGCGGAACTGCAAACGAGCCGGGCGCAGCTGACCGAGCGCGCAACGCAGCTGCGCAGTGAAATCTCCAGCTTAGGCGTTATGGATCTGAAACGACGCGATGCAGCCAGCGCAGAACTCGAATCGATAGAGGCAGAACTCGAGGACATCGACGCGCTGCTCGCGGAAATCGAGCACCCCGGGATGCGGTCGCTCATTGAGGAATTCACGGCTCCGCACGCTTAGCCGAGTCTAGGCCTTAACCCTCTATACCTCGCAAGGGCAAGTGCGCGCTCCTGCCGAAATGCGTCGTTACGGAACGTTCGGATCCCACACGTTGCCCGTGGCAGTCCAGCTGCTCTCGTCGAGAACGAAACCGTTGATCAGGTACTCCTCGACCAAAATGTCGTAATTGTTTACGCAATGGGTCAGATAGTAATACCTGTCACGATTCCCGTCGCCCTGCTCGAACAAGGTCGGACCATACGACCCAGCATCGCCCCCTACAGCTTGGATGACTGTGGGAAGAACGTCATATGCCGTGATGTCCGCATCAGATACCGTAAGGTCGCCCTCGGATACCCCAGAGGGCTTTGCCAGCATCAGTGACGATTGCACAGCTAACGGATAGCCGACTTCCCATTCCTTCCAGATGCCATGGTCGGCGGTGATGATGACGGTCGCATCCTCATACACCCCAAGACGTTTCATCTCGTCCAGATAGTCGCAGACCATACGCAGGGAGCCCCTCGCCTGGTCCCGCAGATTCCCGGAATCGTCTTGCACCCGCTCGCCATTTTCGTCGATCGTGTAGGGTTCGTGCGTGCCGGATAAATGTATGTAGCGATAAGCACCGGAATACTGATCGGAATCATCCAGCGTTAATCCATTCTCCTTGAGCATCTGGAACCAGCGGGCATCATCCATTACATACGTGACGCTCTCCGTGTCCTTGCCGCCTTCCGTCCAGGCAACCATGGACTGATTAACTTGGTCGGTATCGAAGTAGCAGTACGGCTTTATCAGCCATGGCGTATCTCGGTAGAGCGCAGCCTTGATCATGATCCTGACCGTCCCCATCTCGTCCAGATAGGATATTTCGGGGGTTTCGACGGGTTTAACGTTGATGGTCTTGTCGTACACGGCCCGCTGGTCATCGTCGCTCATGTGGCCCTGAGTGCCGAGGGAATCGGAATATATTCCGATGGAATACCCGCTTTTCTCTATATCGCCCAGATAGGTGCTATCCGTGTAACGCCTCGACAGGAAGTGCTGGAATGACTCGTCCGTACGCGGATAGACGCCCGAATTCAAAAACGGTGCTCCATAGCGCGTTGGGCAGAGCGACCCCACAGAATCCTCGAACCAGGTGAAACCCTGGAGCCTCTGGGCGAATTCCGGTTCATCCTCGAGCAGCTGGATCATATCCTGCGTGTCGAACGTGTCAAGCAGGAAGACGACGACGTTGCCATGCGGCGACAGCGAGAACATGCCATTCTCGGTTATATGGTAGGAGCTAGCTGGAGGCGGCCCTTCGTAATCGACGGAGTGCTCCTCAAGCTTGCCATGCAGCAAGCTGCCCGCAGCTACTCCTTGAACGACGATCAAAGCAGCAGCCAAAACCCCGATGCATGCGTGAGCGATTTTGCGATTCTTCTTGCTGACAAGGAACACAGCAACGAATACCAGCACCCAGACGACGGTGGACACCAGAGCTCCCATACGGTGCCTGCACCAGTCGACAACCCTCCCGTCGGTCGTCGGAAGGCCGTTGTTGAGGAACAACGCCTGAATGTAGCAGCACAGGCTGAAGCAGAACACTACGGCGAGCGCTATCTCGAACGCCCTGCCCCGCAGGAGCGTCAGAAGCAGCGTCAGCACAACGAAAACCGCACCTGCAAAACAGAGTATGGGCACCCAGGCGTCGGCTAGCCCCAACGCCAAACTGGCCTCGCTGCCCGCAAGAATTTCGAACGGCGCAAGGATTAGCAGCGTAACGACCAGGAACGCCGAAGCGAGCACAGCAAGGAGCAAGCGCCACCTCAGTTTGGTAGATGGTTTTTTCCCTTCGCGCTGAGCCGTTTCGGACTTTGCATATGCATCGCTTGCAACCGCCTGCTTTCCCGTCACGTCATTGAAACGGTTGCCTTCGACATGCTCGACCCGTGACCAACTCGGGTCTGCAGTCTTGTGCGCGTTCTCGTCAAGCTTGAGAAGCTTCATGATGCGCCGACGGCTCCTGCGGAAAGCGACGCCCGCCACCGCAGAAAGAGCAACGGCAACTCCCGCTACCGCCTGAATGGTATAGGTCATCACAGAAGGATCGACATAGGCAAACGCCGGAGCAGGAACGCCCAGCAGGACAATTGCCGCTATGAGTCCCAAGCACAGGGCATCGAAGGCGAGCAGAGTCGCACGTTTCGCACATCGGATAGCTGCACAAGTATATCTAGGCTTCATGCGCCTGTTCCCTCGCCGCCTGCTTTTCAAGAACGGCGCTGAGCAGATACTCGCCAGCGGCTTCGCCGCCATGCCCCACGTTGAAGAAGAAGCCTTCGCGAATTTCAGCGATGCGCTGCTTCCAGCCTTCGCGGTCATCGAGCATGCACTTCACCGTCTCATGGACTTCGCTTGCCTGCGTAGGCTCGAGCGCCCGCCCGATGCGGTTGCGCAAGACCACATCCATCTGCTCGATGTCGAACTCACGCCATTCGGGATTGTTCTCCTTCATCTTGGTGTTGAAGAACACGCATGGCTTAAGCGTGGAGAAGGAAAACTCGAAACTTACCGACGACCAATCCGTGATGAGGATGTCCGAGGTCCAAATGGTCTCATTCGACGTGAAGTCCTTCTCGAAGTACAGTTCATCGGCAGGAACATCCTTGTAGCGCTCGAGCAGCGCCTCCCACTTCGGACGCCAGCGCTTCAGGTACTCGGGATGCGGCCTGACTATCACGAACCAACCCTTGCCCAGCAGGCTGCCGAGAATGTCGTCGATGCACGAATCGAGCAGATTGTCCTCCTGCCATGAGGGCCCGATCAAAATGACCGGTTTCTCGTTCTGCGCTTTCCCCGCCGCTACGAGCTTTTCGTACTCTGCAGCCTCGGAGTCGATCAGGTCGTATCCGCCTTCCACGAGTTTCTTCGGTTTGGTTCCGTAGTGCGCCTCGACCGCGCGCACTTCAGTAATCTGGAACGGACCCGTGCAGATGAGCGTGTCGTAGTGCGTATATTCCCCGATAGTCGAGGTGGCGATCATCGATGTGCAGTGATGGAACATGTACACGTACTCGATGTCCTTGCGTACGTACGAGCGCTTGATGTAGTAGTTGTCCAAGTCGCCGAGCGTTGTGACCACCACATCGGCATCCATCTTCATCATGAGCGTGATGGCGCGTTTTTCGCCGATGTAGTACGGCTGCAGGCGCGGCATCTTCTTCGATAGTTCGAACACCTGGTCGTTGGGATCGTTCGTAACGTAATGAATCACTCCGTCGGAGTGATCGAGCATGTACTCGATGGCACCTCGGAAATACTTGTAGAAGCCGCTGCCCTCCGAGTAGAACACGATGTGCTTGTCGACGATGTCGAAGAAGCGCTTGTAGTCGGCCTTCTCACGTTTGGCAAGCGGGTCGCGTTGATACCATTTCTTCTTGCGATTCGCCTCGAGCGATTCGAGCTTGTCGAGCTCGATGCGGCTTTCGGCCAACTCATCGTAGTCGATGTACTTCTTCGGCTTCATGGCCACGTTGCAGAGCGCCTGAACGGCTATGGCACTTAAGTTGGAGCAGATCCAGTAAAAGGCCATGCCGGCGGCAACGAATACGCCCAAGAACAGCGACAAGCCGATGGACAATCCGTTGGTCATGTTCTTTTCAGCACGGGATTGCTCGCGCTGCAGCGGATTGATGCGATTCTGCGCAAACCCCAGGGCAACAGCCGAAAGACCCGCAAGCACCGGCATGATCCACGACAGGCCGCCATCCTCCATGGGCACCAAGCCCAGGAACTCCGTACCCGGTGTGCCCGAATCGGTTATGGAATGGATGACGTCAACCAGACCGAACAGGATGATGATTTGAATCGCAAGGGGAATCAGCGATAGGAGTGGATGATAGCCCTTCTCCTTGTTCAACTCGTTTTGCTTTTCCCCAATGGTCTCTCGGTCGCCGAAATGCTTCACCTTCAGCCGATTGATGGCCGGCATGATCTGCACCATCTTGATCGAATTCCACTGCACCCACAGCGACATGGGGAACAGGATCACTTTCGTTATGAGCGTGAACAACAGAATGGCAAGCCACCAATTCCCGGTGAGCTCGTAGCACGGCTGCACTATGAGC
>CAYOBD010000041.1:0-12650 GCA_964402005.1 uncultured Eggerthellaceae bacterium | reverse complement strand
AGGGGTGTACCACGATATGGACACAACTGTATCAATCTAGGGTTAACACCTCCCATTTTGAGGACACGGGAGACGCTCTGTTTGGGCTAGCATGATGTCGATGGGTTTCCTGTCTGAACGGATGAAGGATCCTGGCTATCTAGCTGTGGCAGAAAATGCGATGCGGTGTCATATGGGGAGCAGGGCATTATGAGGTTTTTGCATATAGCCGACCTGCATATCGGCAAACGGGTGAATGGAATGCAGCTCGCGGAAGATCAGCGGCATGTGTTGGCGCAGATTGTGGAGATCGCACGCGAGCGGCAGGTGGATGCCGTGCTGATTGCGGGTGACATCTACGATAAAAACTCGCCGAGCGCGGAGGCGGTCACCATACTCGATTGGTTCTTGACCGAGCTTGCCGGCTTGAATGTGCGCATCCTCGGCGTACCGGGTAATCACGACTCAGCCGAACGTATCGCCTATGCGCAGGAACTGCTCGCAGCCCAAGGCGTATGCTTTCCTCCCGTGTTCGATGGGGGCGTGGCATGCATAGGGCTTGCCGACGAACATGGGCCGGTTAACGTGTGGTTGTTGCCGTTTTTGCGGCCGGGTGACGTGCGGCGCTTCTTTCCCGATGAGCAGATCGGAGATGATTATGCGGCGGCGCTGCGCGCTGTTCTGAATTCATGTCCAATCGATACGGATCAGCGCAACGTGGCTGTGTCGCATCAGTTGGTGGTTGCGGGCGGCATCGGCCCCGATCGCGCTGATGACGAGATAAAGCTCGGCGGTGTGGATGCTGTCGATGCATCGATCTTCGACGCGTTCGATTATGTGGCTCTCGGCCATGTGCACCGTTCGCAGCGCGTGGGGCGCGATACCGTGCGCTATGCGGGCTCGCCGTTGAAGTATTCGTTCTCCGAGGCGCGCTACAGCAAGAGCGCCACTTTGGTTGATTTGGGGAAGAAAACGCCGGACGATGCGACAGGTGCGTGCGCATCCTTCGAGGTAGTGCCATTGGAGCCGCTCCACGATATGCGCGAGATACGCATGTCGCTCGCGGAATTGCTGACGCTCGGGCTGGGAACGCAGGACGCGGCGGATGAAAGCGCCGCCGAGGGCGAAGGCCAGGATGAATCTGATGCCGCCAGCGCGGTCGTCGCATGCGATTTCATCGAAGACTATCTGCACATCACGCTAACCGATGCGCACCCGCAAATGGATGCCATGCAGAAGATTCGGGCGCTGTTCCCCAACGCGATGACGCTCGATTATGACAACGCTGCGATCTTGGAGGCGCGCGGACAGATGCGGACGGCGGTCGATCCCGATAAGCTGGATACCGTGCAGCTGTTTGCACGGTTCTATGAAGAACAGGCAGGCGAGCCGATGGACGAGGAGCAGCGTTCTTTCGTTCAAGCTGCCGTGCGCGCGGTTGAGGGAGGTGCCGATCGATGAGACCTACCAAGTTGACCATGAGCGCATTCGGTCCCTACGCCGGCAAAACCATCATCGATTTCGACGAGCTGGGCACCTCGGGCGTATACCTGGTGTGCGGCGATACGGGCGCTGGTAAGACAATGATCTTCGATGCCATCTGCTTCGCCCTGTTCGGCGAGGCAAGCGGCGATGTGCGTGCCGGCGGCCGCTCGACTGTCAGCATGCGCAGTGATTATGCCGACGCTGCGAGCGAGACGTTCGCCGAACTCGAATTCGAATACCGCGGCAAGTCGTACCGTGTGAAACGCAGTCCCGAATATCTGCGGGAGAAAAAGCGCGGCACGGGGCTGAAAAAGCAGATGTCGAACGCCGAGCTCGAACTTCCCGACGGTCAGATCGTGTCCGGCGTACGCAAGGTTGACGCGCAAATCCGTGAGCTTCTCGGCATCGATTGCGAACAGTTCAAGCAGATTGTGATGCTCGCACAGGGGGAGTTTCGCAAGCTCCTGACCGCTGACACCGCTACGCGCGAAGCGATTTTCCGCAAGCTGTTCGGCACGCAGGTGTACGAGCAGCTGCAGGAGTATTTGGCGGAGCAGAGCCGCGCGCTCGAGCGCGAAGGTTTTAAAGTGAAAAACCAGATTGCGACCTGGGCGCAGCAAGCGCGATTCGTACCGGGCAGCTCGGAAGAGGCCGAGTTGGAAGAACGGCATCGCGCAGGCGGGCTTCTCGGGGAGTGGCTGCTTGGCGAATTGAAGAAGACGTTGGCGGTGGATCGACCGGCGTATGAGGGGTTGGAGCAAGAGGTCGAGCGGCTTCGCGCGGATTGGGCGGAATCCAATGCGCTGCTGAAACAAGTGGAAGTGCGTCCCGCATTAGAGGCGGAGAAGGCAGCGCTCGGTGACGAGGTGGCTCGTTTGGAGGCTGCCGCGCCGATTCTTGCAAGCGCATTCGAGGAGCAAATGGCGCACGATGCCGAACGTGCGAACGCAACGGAGCGGGCGGCCGTCATCGAGGGCACATTCGCGAAATACGAGGAGCTGGAGGTCGCGCAGCGCGATCTCGATCAGGTGCGCAAGCGTGCTGGGCAAGCGAAGGATGCCCATGCCGCAGCGGAAGCTGCGTGCAAGCAGGCTGCAGATGGGCTTGCGCAGCTGAGTGTGCGGGCCGCTCAGCTCAAAGGCATCGGATTAGGCGCGGCTGCCGATTCGGTCGACGCTTCCGCTGATGCCGATGTATTACGCGTCGAACTTGCAGATGCGCTCGCTCAGGCGCGGGGAGAGCATGAACGTGCGGAACGTGCGTTGGCCGATGCGCGCGGTCTTGCTGGGCGGCAAGCCGCACTCGTCGCAGATTTGCAAAGCGTAGAAGGACCTTATCAGGAGAAAGCAGCGGCGCTTGCGGCTGCCGAACAGACGCATGACGCGGATGCGGCGCGACTCAGCGAACTGCAGAAGCTGCAGCGCGCGGGTCGTGCGGGTCTTTTGGCTGCCGATTTACAAGAGGGGATGCCCTGTCCGGTGTGCGGATCGACGCACCATCCCCGACTGGCGCATGCAGGCGACGCCATCCCGACTGATGCGGAGCTGGATGCTGCTGCCGAAGCCGAAGCGCGTACGCGCAAGGCGGCAGATGCGATTTCGCTCGAAGCTCAGGGATTGAAAGTGGTCATCGAAGAGCGAAGGTCGTTGCTGGAGCGCTTCGAGCGTGATCATGGTTCTGCCGAAGAGCTTACGAAATCCGTGGCGCAGCTCGAGCAGGCGCTTGCTGCCGCGGTGGCGGACGAAGAGGCGATTCGTTCAATGAAATCCGACGTTGACGCTGCAAAGGCTGCACAGGATGCTGCGCATGCGCAGCTCGCGCGGGCGGCGGAAGACATGGGTCGCGAACTTCAGGCGGAGGCTCTGCTCAATCAGCGCGTTCGCCATCTGCGGGGCGACTTGGAGTTCGACGAGATCTCCTCTGCCAAGGAGGAGGCCACGCGTCTGCGTGCCCGGGCTGCGCAGTTGAAGCAGGCGCGGGATGCTGCTGAGCATGCGGTAACAGAAAATGCATCCGCGCGCACGACCAAGTCGGAGCTGTTGCGTGCGAAGGAGAAGCAACTATCCGAAATGCCCGTCGTCGACACCGATGCGACGCGGCATGCCATGGAGGAGCTCCGTGAGCGCGCCGAGCGTCTGAAGGCAGATGCGCAGACCATCAAAACGCGCATCGATGCGAACGAGGGTTGCAGCGAAGGTTTGGCAAGCGCGCTCGAAAAGGCGGGCGACATCGAAGAACGTTATGGGCGCGTGAAGATGCTTGCCGATGTGGCGACAGGCAATCTCGCCGGCCAAACGAAAGTGCGCTTTGAGGCGTATGTACAGGCTATTTACTTCGATAAGGTGATTGCGGCGGCCAATGAGCGCCTGCGCATGCTGACGAGCGGCCAACTCGAGCTCATCCGCTATTCGGAGGGCACAGGGAATGCGAAGGCGGGTCTGGGGCTTTACGTCATCGATGGCAGCACCGGCCGTGCGCGCGAGGCATCATCGCTTTCGGGCGGTGAGTCGTTCCAGGCATCGCTTTGCTTGGCGCTGGGGTTGTCGGATATCGTGCAGTCGCATGCGGGCGGCATCGAGTTCGATACGATGTTCGTGGACGAGGGCTTCGGCTCGCTCGACCAAGATGCACTCGGCAATGCCATCAGCCTGTTGGCGGATCTGTCCAGTGGCACGAAACTCGTCGGCATCATAAGCCACGTCGAGGACCTGAAGAGCAACATCCCCAAGAAGATCGTCGTAACGAAGACCCGCACCGGCTCTTCTGCGGAAGTTGTACGATAGCTTGCGCGAGTAGAGCGATGGCCTTGCGGGTCGTCGAGCGGCAAGATGACCCGCAGAGTCCGAGATTATCCCATCACCAAGTCGGCTACCAGCTTTATCACGAACAGGGCCATTACGACGAGCATGATCGGGCGCACGATGCCTGCGCCTTTCTGCGTGAAGCTGCGTGCACCCAGGTAATTGCCCAAGATGTTGAAGGCGCCGGCAGCAAGGCCGAGGGGCAGCAGCACGGTGCCGTTTACGAGGAACACGGCAAGGGCGGCGGCGTTCGTCGACAGGTTGATGGCCTTTGTCGTGCCGGCTGCTGTGCGAATGTCCTGATGCGCGAGAGCGGTCAGCATCAGCATCAGGAACGTGCCGGTGCCGGGTCCATAGAAGCCATCGTAAACGCCTATCGCCAATGCGATGGCAGCGGTTAATGCAAGGGCGCGTCGGTGCGGCAGGGGCTGCTCCGAGAACTTATCCAGATTCTTCGTTTTCAGTACGAAGAACGCGATGGGGAAAGCCGCAATCAGCATGACGACTTTGATCACATGGGCATCTGTTACAAGCGCCAGGTTGCTTCCGGCGCATGAGCCGGCAAGTCCGCATGCCACGCCGGCGATGACGAATGTGCGCACCATGTATCCCGAAAGCGCATAGCGGATCGTTGCAATCGTCGTGCCCATGGTGGAGGACAGCTTATTCGTGGCGATGGCGTTATGTACGGGGATGCCTGCGAAGATGAAGGCGGGCAACGAGATCAGCCCGCCGCCGCCCGCGATAGCGTCTACGAATCCGGCGATGAGCGCCAGGGGGCATACGATCAGGAATTCCACGTTGTGCTCGTCGCCTTTCTTTTGGGCTGGAATGGTTCCTACCAGTATAGCGGCGATGCGCAGCCACCATCCAATGGGTATAATCCACGCATGCACTGTGAGAAGGGGATGGAACGTGGGCATTGCTGAGCTGTTCTTCATAGCCGTGGGGTTGTCCATGGATGCCTTCGCCGTTGCCGTCGGTAAAGGCCTGGGCATGAAGCAGCTCGACCTGCGCCATGCTCTGGTCATCGCCTTGTTCTTCGGCGGCTTCCAGGCCGGTTGCGGGCTGGCTCCTGGGCTCGGCGTTCGCTCAGTATGTCGAGGCGGTCGACCATTGGATCGCCTTCGTGTTGCTCGCGCTCATCGGCGCCAATATGATTCGCGAGGCATTTCATGAGGATGATGGTGGGATCGAATCGTCTGATGGCGATGCCGATACGGCCGGGCGGTCGAGCATCGACTTCCGCGAGCTGCTGCTTATGGCGGTGGCAACCAGCATCGATGCGCTCGCTGTGGGCGTCACCTTCTCGTTCCTGCATGTGAATATCGTCTTTGCGGCCTTGTTCATCGGCGTGATCACGTTCGCGCTGTCGTTGGGCGGCGTGGTGGCAGGTCAGCGTGTAGGCGCGCGTTGGCGCAAGCCGTCCTCGATCGCAGGCGGCATCATCCTGATAGTCATCGGCGTGAAAATTCTTATAGAGAGCCTGGTTGGCTGAGCAGCGCGATAGCCCCGAAGCGGTGCAGTAGCCTGCGCGGCTATCGCGTCATCGTGGACTATCGTTCCGCTCAGCGCACATGATGGTTTGGGTTATCATATGACTCTCATGGGGAAAGGGAATCATTATGGCAACATCCGATACAACCGTAGGCGCAGATGCGCCCAAAAAGAAAGAGCCTAAGCGCAGCATCAATCTGACTACGTGGATTCTGATTTCGCTCGTCGTGGGCATAGCAGTGGGCATTCTGTTCAGCGTGGTCGTGCCCAAGGGTTCGCCTGTGGACACTTGCCTGACCAATGGTGTGTTCTACGTGGTCGGACAATGGTTCATCCGCCTGATGCAAATGCTGGTCGTGCCGCTCGTGTTCTGCTCGATCGTGTGCGGTGCGGCATCCATGAGCGATCCGAAGATGCTCGGGAAGGTGGGCGTGGGCACCATTCTCATGTACCTGTGCACGACGGCGCTGGCTGTGGTCATCGCAATCGGCCTGGCCGGCTTGCTGCAACCGGGCGTGGGCCTTGATATGGCTGCTATCGTTCAGGTCGAACCGTCTGCCACATCGACCGATCAGACTATGGCCGATATGCTGGTCAATATCATTCCAACCAACATCATCTCGGCCATGAGCAACGGCACCATGTTGCAGATCATCTTCTTCGCGCTTGTTCTCGGTTTCATTCTGGGCCGTCTGGGCAAGAAGGTCGCCACGGTCAACCGTTTCTTCACGCAGTTCAATGCCGTTATGATGTACATGATCGGCATCATCCTCAAAGTGGCGCCGATCGGCATCTTTTGCCTGATCGCGCGAACGTTTGCCAATCTGGGGCTCGAAGGCATCCTGCCGATGGTCTCGTTCATCGTAACGGTATATCTGGGCCTGATTGTGCAACTGTTGGTGGTTTACATGCTGCTGCTTGTGGTATTCGCGCGTGTTAATCCGCTGAAATTCCTGCGCAAGATGGTCCCGGTTATGCTGTTCGCGTTTTCGACCAGCTCGTCAAACGCCACGATTCCGCTGAATATGGAGACGCTCGAGAAGAAGATCGGCGTTGATCCGAAGGTGGCATCGTTCACAATCCCGCTGGGTGCGACGATTAACATGGATGGTACGGCTATCATGCAGGGTGCCGCCGTCATCTTCATCGCGCAGGCGTTCGGTATCGATTTGAGTCTGGCGGCGTTGGTCACGGTTGTGGTCACGGCGGTATCTGCTTCCATTGGCACTGCGGGCGTGCCGGGCGTAGGCACGATCATGCTGGCTATGGTCTTCGATTCTGTGGGGCTTCCTGCTGAGGGCGTGGCTATGATCATGGGCATCGACCGCCTGCTGGATATGGGCCGCACGGCCATCAATGTGACGGGCGACGCAGCGGTAACCACGTGTATGGCGCGGATGACGGGCATGCTGGACAAGGATGTGTTCAACAACAACGACTATACGGCGGTGAGCGAGCGCGACCTGATGGTGTCCGAAGAGCCTGTCGGATACGACGACTTCACGGCGCACGGCGATCCGACCGAAATCGGCGAAGAGGGCGACCCCGACAAGTTCTCCGATATTGAAGACCCGATTGGACGATAGCTGCGCGGCGTTTATCCGAGCGCTACGATGGACAAAGGGTCGTAGACTGGGCGAGGCCCCGACAGATCGGAGCGGAACAATATGGCATCCTCGATGCGTGCGCTGGCGGGGAAGGGCACAGGCAGCGTGCCGCTCGTCAAATCGGCGTTGCGCATCAATGTGATGTGTGCGCGGAACTTCTTCGTATCGTAGGGCAAGCCGCGCACGTCCAGCTCATTGCGCACGGCTTTGGCGAGGGCGGCAAGCTCTCCGTTGTCGCGCAGCCCTTGCCAGAGCGTGGCACGCGATGGCTTCCCGAAGCTTCCGAGTCCACTGAGCTGCACATCAAAAGGCCCGGGCATGCGTGCACAGGCGGCTGTGAGCGCTTCGGCGGCGTCATCGGCGCGTGCAGCGGGCACATCGCCCAGAAATGCCAGCGTCACATGAAGCGAATCAGGTGCGACGAAGCGACCTCGCACGCTGTCACGCAGCAGGGCGATCGTCTCCGCCAGCGACTCTTCGGCGCCATGCGGTCGGGTAGCGATGAACAGCCTCAAAAGCGGCCCCCTCATACAATGTGCTCCATCAATCTTCGAAGTTAATGTAGCACTTTGCTAATGCATCACTTTGCTTCGCCAAAAGAACCAGCCGTCTCCTTTAACAAACCGCCTCCCATTTCCTGTTGTCCAAGAAAGGGGAGGCGGTTCTAATGGCAGATAGTCCAAGTGAGAAACGACCCTATCAAGAATCGTTTGTTAGAACGAGATTGCAATCAGCCTATCGAGAGCGATCAAGAGCCATTCGGTCTCTTCTTCCGTGTAGGAGTTCGAGACCTGGGTGATGTAGCGCCACTCAGAGTAGATCGCATCGCCGAGTTGCTGGACGTCGCACACCTTGCCGATGATCTCCTTCAGCTTGTCCAGTTTCAGGAATGCGTCCCACGTGAATTCTTCGACGAAGCTCTCGCCGTAATCCATCTTGAATCCGACGCTCGACCAACGCTCCTCGAAATGGGCGATATCCAGATCGTTTCCAGGCTGCGAGAAGTAATCGCGATAGTAGCGTGCCATCGCGTTCACCTCGTCGATGCCGAGCGCGATCTGACGGTCGCGCATCCTGTCGGCGCGCTGCCTCTCGATTTCTATGTCGGCGCGGCTCTTGAGCTTGTACGCGATCTGCTCGCCCAGCTCCTCGCTCTCTTCGACCAGCTCGCCGATGACCCGGCAGTTTCTCCAATACCTATTCCACTTGTCCAGAGCTGCAACGGAACGGGTGTCGAACAGGCGCGCCTTATAGCGATTCTCGTATTTCTCGAGCCGGGCGATCTTCGTGTCAAGATCGGCTACCTCGCGTGACTTCGGAGAGCCCTCGGCATCGCTCTCGATCCATTCGCGCCACGTCTTGTTGCCCTTCGAATGGTTGCATGCGGTGCAGGTGGGAACCAAGTTGTGGATCTCGTAGTAGTAACCGGTGAGCAGGCCTTCGTCCGTTACGAGCGAATTCAGGGGATGCCACGCGTCCGCATGGTCGCCGCAATAGGCGCAGCATACGGTGTTCTCGTCCATGCCGAGGACCTTGAGGGCTCTTACGACTTCTTCTTCGGTGGGTTTGATGATGGGAGCGACGCCTCTGACGAAATCTACCAGAATCGACGACGCATGCTCGCTGAGCGTGGTCTTCTGAGGGATGGAAAACGTATCTAGTGCTGCCATAGGAAGCCTCCTCTTTCCGATTTGAAGGTAACAGACTGGATTATACCCGTGTGTTCGTCGCAGACGCACTCCAATATTGTGAAAGGTCAGCCATATAAGGAAATTTGAGAAGTACGCACTGCGGTATGATGCATGTTGTAATTGCAACGAAAGGGGAGAAATATGGATCGAACCGCCTTCTTGGCTCAGCTGCCGCTGTTTGCGGGGACGAAGCCAGAGGAAATCGATTCCATGTTGGGGTGCCTGGATGCTCGCAAACGCAGTTATCGGACGGGTGAGCGCATCCATCGCATGGGCGATGTGATCAAGACGGTTGGCCTGGTGCTCGAGGGAAGCATTCGCATTGAGAGTATAGACGTATGGGGAAACGTGAGCGTAATCGGTGCGCGCGGGGCTGGTGGCATGTTCGGCGAAGCTTACGCAGCCGTTCCCGATGCGCCGCTTATGGCGGACGTGGTGGCGGCGAGCGATTGCACGGTGCTGTTTCTGAATCTGCGGAAAGTGCTTACAGTGTGTTCGCATGCATGTCCGCATCACGCGCGTGCAAGCCGCAATATGACTGCCATCATCGCGCAGCAGAGCCTGGAGCTGGCGCGGCGCGTCTTTCATGTGGCACCTAAGACCATCCGTGGAAAGGTTCTTGCGTATTTGTCAGACGAGGCAGAACGTGCTGGTGCGAGCGAGTTCGACATTCCGTTCGACCGCCAACAGCTGGCTGACTACCTGGGTGTCGACCGTAGCGCGCTTTCCGCCGAGTTGTCGCGCATGGCCAAAGCGGGCTTGCTGGAAACGCGCCGCAGCCACTTCGTGCTAAAGTGACGGGTATGGCAACGCAGGGTGGCGCATGCCTGCAACGGGCTTGTTCCACGGGGATACGGTTACTGGGCGGCATCGTTGTGCCGTGGCGCAAGCTTGCTTCAGGTGTGTGCCACATTGTTACATCCGGGAGGGCAGCATCATGGGATTTCTGGAGCATGCCGACGTGTATTGGAAATTCGCAGGTACGTGTACGCAGTGCGGCCATTGCACGGGTGCATGCGATTCGCTGACGAAAGCAGGTATGACGCTCGGTCAAATCGCCCGCGCGATGCTTGCTGCCGAGCGTGGTGCGCAGACGGTCGATGAGCTTCGGGAGCGTATCACGGGCGACACCCAGCTTATGCAGGCGGTGCGCGGGTGCTTCTTCTGCACCTCGTGCAAGAACACGTGCTTCGCGCACAACGATGTGTGCGACCTGATCTATCACGCGCGCGTCGATTTCCAGAACTTGGGTCTGATTGTGCGCGATGAATGGTCCACGGTGGAAGTCGACAAGGATTGGGATATCTTCACGGCGTACCGTGCCATCTACGGGATCGGCTATCCTGACCTTACGCGTCATATCGCCAACGATTACCACGACGCAGAAAGTGACTGCGCGGTGGCGTTCTTCCCAGGGTGTGCGCTTGCAGCCTACGGGCCCGAACTGACACGCGAGATATTCGATGCTGTCGAGCAGATCGGCGGAAAAGCCACGATGATCGACCATTGCTGCGGCTCGCCGCTCAAAAGCGCCGGCTTCTACGACCGCGCCGAGGCGTTGCTCGACCGCAACGCCGACGAGGTGGCGGCATCGGGCGCGACACGTCTCGTATGCGTGTGCCCGGGCTGCGCGAATGCCATGAAAGCGACGTTTGTGAAGCGCGGCATGGACGTGGACGTCGTGTCGTTGGCGGAGTTTCTGGTCGAGGGCGGCTTCAAGCCGCGCCGGGCGCTGCCAGAAGGCCCGATTTGGATGTCGAAATCCTGTCAGGATCGTGATGGCACCTATCTGGATGCGACGTGTGCAGCGCTCGGGCTCGACGAGCGCCCGCCTGCTATCTTCCATGGATGCTGCGGAGCGGGCGGCGGCGTGAGCGCGCACGATCCTGCGCGCCAGGATGCGCAAGCCGACAGCAAGCTGTCGTTTGCGCCCGACGGCGCCTGTGTGGTCACGATGTGCCCGACATGTACCTACACCTATGCCGCGCGCCTCATGGCCGAGCCGCGCAACATCGAGAACAAGCATTATACGGAGCTGATGTTCGACGCCCAGTTTGATTGGGATGGGACGTTCGGCCGGCTGAATGGCATGTGGACGGGAGAGTACGGCCCCTGGCTTGCGCAGGTGTTCGCATAAAGGAGAAGGAACGCTCGAGACGGAAGCGATGTGAAAGCGGGGCCAGGTCCCACTGCCGCAATGCTCCCGTTCCCAGCATCCTGCCCGCTTTGGACGATAGGCGAAGGAGAAGATGATGGAACCGACGGTTGCCATAATCGGATACGGGACAGCAAGCGTGAATGCGATCATCGCGCTGCGCAATGCAGGCTATGCGGGCGCGATACGTGTGTTTTCGACGACGGACACCTTGCCGTACAGTCCGATCTTGACCTCTTATTATGCGGGTGGGCGGAAAACCTTCGAAGAATGCCTGCCGTGGAACGAAGATGAAATGACGCAGCTCGGAGCGGAGGTAATGCACAACTGCCCGGTGCTCGAGCTTGATTGCGCCGAACATCTGATCCATACGGCGCAAGGCGATTTCCCCTATACGAAATGCTTGATTGCAACAGGCGCGACGCCCCAGACGTTCGGGTTTCCGGGCGTAGAAGGCGAACCTGATTTCAAGCCGTTTATCCTGCGCACGATGGATGATGCGCAGCGTCTCCGCGTCGCCTTAGAGGATCCCGCCACCAAGCGTTTCCTGATCAGCGGCGCTTCCATGGTGGCGCTGAAGATGCTCGAGGCATGCATGGACCAGGGCAAGCAGGTGGTGCTTGTTGGGATGATGCCGCATGTGCTCGACAACAACGCGCTGCCCGAGGCAGCCGAGCGTTTCGAGCGCGGACTGCGGGCGAAGGGCGTAGAGCTGCGGCTTGGTCAGACGGTCTCCCACGTGCGGCGCCTTGCCGGAGACGGGAGCGTGCCAGGCCCGCTCGAAGTGACGTTCTCCACGGGCGAGACCGATGTGTTCGACGGGATCTGCGTGGCGCATGGCATGCGCTCTAATATGGAATTCGTCAAGGAGGGCCAGCTCGAAATCGACCGTGCGCTTGTCGTGGACGAGTTCATGCGCACGAGCGATCCCGACGTATACGCCGCAGGCGATGTTGCACAAGGCCTCGAGCTCATCTCGGGCGAGAAGCAGATCGTGGGCATTTGGAAGAATGCTGCCGTACAGGGCGCTTGCGCAGGGTACGCCATCGCTGCCGAAATGGCGGGTCGCGCACCTGCGCCCGAACATGCTTTTGCGGGCGGCATCGCAACGAACACCATCGTGGTGGATGGCGTGCTGTTCATCTCGGCGGGTACGATGCGTCTGGCCGAGAACCGTCGCGTGGACGTGCGCGAGTCCGACGACATGACCATCGTGCGCATCTTCCAGACGGACGATGACGGCATCGAGCGCCTTGTCGGATTCAATTTGGTAAGCGACGTAGACGAGGAGGGCGGCGTCGCGTATGACACAGGCGCCATGCTCACGCTTCGCATCGAAGAGGGCTGTCGTCGCACGCGTTAGAGTCCGCTGATAAAAAACGCTTGATTTGTAAAGTCAGCCGAACACCCTGAGAGAATGATGCGTTTGCACAGC
>CAYOBD010000040.1:0-12675 GCA_964402005.1 uncultured Eggerthellaceae bacterium | reverse complement strand
GTGAAGTGATAATTCCCTCTGGAGTATCTGGGGAATTGGATTTGAGGAATGCCCTTTCGAACGGAGTGCCGTTTTCTGGAAAGACAACAAGCGTCTTCTATCTTGCCTATAAGAAAAAAGGAAATACATGGCTGGCCCTGAGATGCAAGCGAAAGGATTTTCTGTTCATTGATGGCCTGATAAAACTGCCAGTTGATTTTGCCAACACAAGAGGTACGGTTCTGTCAGCTCCTCGCGTTAAGCTCGAAGGATATGACATTATCGAATCGCCTCACCCAACATCATCATATCGTATGATTTACGCCAGACTCGATGAGCTTGACTCCGACCGTAATGTTCTGTTGAGGCCGCTAAGCTATTATGCGGCCGACTATGTGAAATGGTTCATCCGCGAGGAATCAATGCAGATTTCAAAGTCAAATCGTTCCGCAATAAGTCAGGTAATAACTGGTGCTTTATCTCGGCCCGATGCTCTTGAGGAGTATCTAGGAGCTGCGGCTCCAGCTGAGGAGATTGCTGCCCTGAAGATGGCCATATGCGACATCGTCGAGAATGAGGATGATTCTGCCAAACAGATTGTCCGCGAAGCACTGCTTTCAGACGAGGGGTTTCGCCAAGAATGCGTTGCCCAGGTTATGGCTGAAAGCAATAAGTTACTTGAGGGCAAAAAGCACGAGATTGCCGAAGCGGAGAAGGCTTTTGATGATGCGATGGCCTTGCTGGATGAGCTTGAAGAAAAACTGTGCTCGAGAAAAGCGGAGAGGGAGGCTCTCGAAGAGGAGTTGGTTCAGCGTCGAGAGGAGCTAGATAGCCTCAAATCAAACCAAAGTGTTGTGCTCGAGGAAATACAGTCAAACATTGCACTTAAGCTCGGTTTAGGAGCCGCGGCGGCATCGCCTCGCAACGCCGCTTTCTCAAGTGCTCCGATTTTCGTTGTGGATGGAGAGCCCATCGACGGCATCGAACAGGCTTCTGATTTCGTATCAGCCCTTTCAAACAACCTTAAGCAGGCGGGTGTTATAAGTATTAAAGGGGACTCGATTGAAGAAAGAGCAAACTGCGCAAAAGGCATCCTCGGAGCTCTTGCTGCAACCAGGTTCCTTGCAATTCCAGCTGATATATCCCAAAAAATCGCCGACGCGCTTTGCGCTTGCATTGACGGAAGGAGTGCAAAGCGGATTGTTGTTCCTGCCGATTGCAGAGATGTCAAAGGTGTTCTGGCGAATATCCATGATGACGAAGCCGTTGTCGTGGTGGAGAATGTTATTGATGCGATTAATGAAGGGGTACTGTTTGCACTCCTCTCTGCGGATGTTAAGCCAATAATCGTATTCTCGTTTGGATCCCATGCCAGTGCGCAACTTATGGCAAAGGAAGCCTGGGGAAGGGTTTTCTTGCCAGCGGTGGAAGCGCTTGTTGCGTTTCCGCGTGCAATCAAGCGCAATAGGTTTCAGCAAGTAGAAGGTGGGCTGGGAATCTCAGAGGTTGCTCTGGACGAAGCGATTGATTACGCCATCACCTTGGATGCAGAGCTCGATGAGTTGCATCTGCAGGCGACAACGCTCTTGTTGGCCGCCACTGTGCTGAGGGCTATTGAGGACATTGTCGATGATGATGAACCCGGCAATCCTTTCATCTCACAGCATCTGCTCATGGCATCTGCTGCCGATACATTGGCTTATCAAGCTGTCGACGAATGGACTGAGGGCGACGAGGGTCTAACCGAGCTTGCGTTGAAGTTGGGTATCGATGAGTTCTAGCATAGACGTTTTCAACATAATGGCTTCTGACATCGGCGTCTTCCGTTTCATTGGGGAGGATGAGGATTCATTTTGCAATCGCGCTGCGTACTCGGCGGCACGGTTTTGGATATCCGCTTTCTGCTTAGACGATGGTGCCGATGGGACGGAGGGCCTAGCCAAGCAATCTATCAATCGTCGGCTCAAAAGCTGGATCGATAATCTTGATAGGCTTCGTTCTGGCATTGCGGATTGGTTTGCGGTGGAGGATGACGGGATTCCATTTGTGTATAACAGGCTGATTGACGTCGATGACATTGTTGTGAATGGTTTCAATGGAACATACGTTGCAGCACCGGCTTCGGAGCAGGCCGTATCGCAAGTTTGCTCTTGTATAACTGGTTTTTACGATCCGACAGCGATAAACACTCCAGTCTGCGGTCATGCGGTAAATGACCTGGTTGTCTCCGGATTGGCCACTATAGTTGCTGCGCGTAACGGGGAGATAAAACGTTGGGATCCCTGGTGGTTGACCGATTTGGGCTACATGCGTTGGGAGAGTGCATCCAGCTTCGAAGAAGTGAGATTTGCAGATGTCCGATCTTCGCGATGGAACGTCAACCATCCCGATGTTTGGGGCGGGGTTCCAAATTGGTCAGACGGGATTACGCTTGCCAGAGTCGAGGGAACGGGTGTTGATCCGGTTCTGTTTATGGCTCGGCAAACAAGAAGAGGGATTATGCTGTCGCCGATAACTTGGAGCCAGGCGCAGGAGTTGTTTTTCCATTTGAAGGATGTAGCTGGCAACAAGGCTGTTGCCAGCTACACGAAGCTTGATGAAAAGCATGTGAGAATGGTTGTGCCAGTTGGGTTCATTCCCGGAGATTTGAACAGAGTACTGGATGCTGTTGGGTGGCCTGTTGACAGTGTAAAAGACAGATTCAGGCGAATCATGCGGATTGAGGCTCTTCCCCTTGTTGAAGAATTGCTCGAAGCAAGTTCTATCGGTATGGAAGCGGTTAAAAATGGCTGAAAATCACGGAGTCGAATCCATTAAGAGGGAGCTCAAGAAAACAATCGTTGACTACATCGAAACCGAGTATTTCGGCAAAACAGCTGAGCTGAGGAAAAGATGCGACGACGAGCTGCGTTTCACCAACACCCTTTTCCAGGAACCGTATTTTGAGGCGACCCCTGCATATGAGATATCGCCCGACGGGCTTGCACAGGCTGATGTTCCGAGTGGCGCTGGTACATTTCTTCGCAATATGGCAGCTGCTGAAAGGGGAGTTTTCAGGTCGCCCTATATCCACCAGATTGAGGCACTCGAAGCTTTCTGGCATGGAAAAGATATCCTGGTGTCTACGGGAACTGGTTCCGGCAAAACGGAATGCTTCATGTGGCCGCTCATTTCCAAGCTTGCGCTAGAGGCTGAGAAGAATCCAGATTCGTGGCGCGATCGAGCCGTCCGCGCTCTTGTTCTTTATCCGATGAACGCGCTCGTTTCCGATCAGCTTGCTCGTCTCAGGAGGATTCTCGGTGGAACATCAGAGGAGTTCGATTCGATTTGGAGAGCCGATGCGCCAAGAGGGCGCAGACCGCAATTCGGCATGTACACCGGCAGAACCCCTTATCCGGGCAGCAAACAAATCGATAAGCGCGATAACGAGTATGCTGGCACAATCCAGCGTGACCTTATCGATATTGACGATGCAGATAAAAAGAAACTCAAGGACCACGGCAGGTATCCGGCGAAGGGCGACTTGGGTGACTTCGTGTCGCGTCTGCGTAGGCACGAGATCGGCTGGTCTCCAGATGATGCGGAACTGTTAACGCGATTCGAGATGCAGACCCATGTGCCAGATATCCTGGTAACCAACTATTCGATGTTGCAATACATGCTTATCCGAACGATTGAGCGCGGCATTTGGGAGGCTACTGCGAAATGGCTCAGGGAGAATCCGGGCGAAAAGCTGCTCGTGATAATCGATGAAGCCCATATGTACAAAGGTGCAGCAGGCGGCGAAGTTGCCTTGCTTTTGAGGCGTCTTTTGCACAAGCTTGGTATCGGAGCTGATCGACTTCAATTCATCCTTACTAGCGCTTCGATTCCTGAGGAAGATACGTCTGCAAAAGCATTCTACGCGGACATGACGGGAAAGGTCGCCGCCAATCTTGCGATCATTCGAGGAAAGACAACGGAGATAGTTGGAGCTGGTGCTTTGGAGTTCGACAGCTCGGCAATGATGGAGGTCGACCTCGGCAATCTTCTTGCCGGAGGAATCCAGATGCTTGATCAGGTCGATGTTTTCGCTGCTGCAATCGGCCTAGCGCACCCCGATTTTGCAAGTGAAGAGGAAGCGCAAAATTGGCTGGGTGAAGCTCTTCCGAAGCTGCTTCCTTTTCGTCGTTTGGATGCAAGCGTCAGAGGGGGTTGTTCCACGCTTGAAGAGCTAGCCTCAAGTGTGTTTCCCGGCCAAGAGCTTGGAGTTGAGGCTACTGACGTCCTTCTAAATATTGCCGCATTGGGTCGTGACGAAAAGGGTGGAGCGCTTCTTCCTGTTCGTATGCATATGTTCGTGAGAGGAATCCAAGAGCTGACGGCGTGTTGCAATCCATGCTGCCCTGATGCGCCCGATGACGGCCTCGCTTTGGGAGGGATTGGGATCAATAGGCCTGCGGGCAGATGCGAATGCGGAGCAAAGACGTATGAGCTGCTAACCGATCGCAACTGTGGTGCCCTGTTCCTGAAAGGGTATTCGGCAAACTTAGAAGGGGATTTCTATTTCTGGAACGAGAATCCTGATCCGATGCAGAAGTTCTCCGAGGTGCATTTGTATGTTCTCGGCAAAGGGGAGTCTGCGGAAGGACTCGAGTCGGGTTGGCTGAATTCCCTAACTGGCAAGGTTCATCGAGACGATAGTCACGAGGGAGAGAAGGGGTATTTACATGTCGCCTTCTGCGCCAAAGACGAAGATGACTCTGAAGGCTACATACCAACGAAATGCCCAAAATGCAATGGGAAAATCGCACTCGCGGGTTTTACGACTCGAGGCAACGAGCCATTCTACAACGTAGTAGCTAGACAGTTCGAGCTGCAAACGGGATCGAAAAACCCGAGAGAGCTAGAAGCGAACCCTAATGCTGGCAAGAAGGTAATCCTGTTTTCTGATAGCAGACAGGGTGCCGCGAGGATAGCCAAAGACCTTACAGATGCTTCCGATAAAAACTTAACCACCAAAGTACTCGTTCTTGCTGCACGCGAGCTGCAAGAGTGGGCGGAGGAGACCGGTGGGAGGGCTACACTCAAAAGACTCTACCCTGCATTTCTTAGGGTGATTAGCAACAAGGGTATTACTGTATTTTCGGGTGAATCGAAGAGGGTGGTCGAAGACAAGCTGTCAGATCTTGAGGATGACTTTGAAGACTACGATTACAATGCGGAGGATGCTGGGACGCCTCCTGAGGCGTACATGCAGTATATGCTCTCAAGCCTATGCGACCGATACAGGTCGCTATCGGACTCTACTATCGGATGGCTTCGCCCAACCCCAAAGGCATGGAGGGATTCAATCAAAGCTCTCAAAAAGGTAGGCCTCGAGATTAGCAAAGACGAATTCGAAGCCATCTTCTATGCATGGTCGAGCTACGCTCTTGTAAGGTTAACCGCCCTCGATCCAGATATCCCTCCTCGAGTGCGCATGCGTATTCTTTACGCCGGATCGCAATATGGCCTCTTGCCGAGTGAACCTTTCAAGGGGCAAAAGGTTGGACGTGGATCGCTCGTCAACGTTCTCGCGGATCGTTACAGTGAAGAGGGTGTCAAGGCGATCGGAAGCGTATTGGCGAAATTCCTCGAGCGGCCCTCGTCCAGTAGTAATGACTACCAATTCATAAGCCCATCTAAGGTGGTTTTGCACATTGACCCAGATGCAGACTGGAAAACATGCCCACGTTGTGGAAGGGTCGCCCCTTATAGCCTGTGGGGGAAGTGCCCTCATTGCAAACAGGGGGAAATGGTCTCGATGGATGGCGAGTACGAGGGCATATCCTTCTGGCGCGATCCTCTGGTAAGAGCCATAGAAGGCGATGAGAGTGTTCTTAGGACTAGAATCAATACCGAAGAGCATACTGCGCAGCTCTCCCATAAGGATCAAGAGGGCGACACTTGGTCGACCACCGAAGAATACGAAATGCGTTTCCAGGACATATACGTTGGAGAGAAGCGCGATCCCGTTGACATTCTTAGCTGCACGACAACCATGGAAGTTGGTATCGACATCGGTTCCTTGACTGCGGTCGGCCTGAGGAACATCCCTCCGATGCGGGAGAACTACCAGCAAAGAGCGGGTCGTGCCGGCCGAAGAGGATCGGCCGTCTCCACAATCGTTACGTATGTTGATACGCATCCGTTCGACAACACATATTTTCGCAATCCGTCGAGGATTGTGCGAGGAGAGCTACGCGAACCGCGAATCGACGTAGCCAATGAGAAACTGGTCAAGAGGCACATCGCAACGGTTTTCTTTACGAGCTTCGGCGATAGTCAAGGGAAATCTGCGGAAAGGATGACGGTCGAGGAATTTTTCGGTGCCTATTACGATGATTTCAGGAAATCGTTATCGGCGTTCGATTTATCGGAGCTTGAGAGACGTTCGCTTATTCCTTCGGATGTGACTCTTAATCTAGCGTCCCTGAAGAAGAGTATCGAATGCGAAATTGAAGAGATGGCCAGTGAGTTTAGGAAGAGGCCCGAGACGTTCTTGAAGACAAGCGGCGGGTACAAGAGCCTGCTTGATTGCCTTTTGGAGGAGGCCATCCTCCCGACATATTCGTTCCCGAGAAATGTTGTCGGGTTTGAAGTGGAGGACAGGGCGAAAGGAACAAAGCTTCTGCAGAAACCGGAGCGTTCTTTGGATATAGCGGTCAGCGAATATGCGCCAGGCAGGGAGATTGTCATAGACAAGAAGGTGTATATCGCCGGGGGCATTTACACTCACCTTGCAAAATACTCCAAGATACCCGAGAATCGCGAGAATCCTGCACGTGCATACTTTGCAAGCAGCGATTATCGGAAAGATATATTCTTCTGCGAAAACCCGGCATGCGGCTGGTTTGGATTGAGGGATAACTTAGGAGAGAACGGAACCTGCCCGTTTTGCGGCGGACACGATTTGACCCAAAGTGATTTCTTGAAACCGTGGGGTTTTGCACCTAGGAACGGTGGCGAGTCAGATTCAGCTTACGACATTCCTGAAAGCTCGTTTGCGGAAATGCCCAGCTATTCAGCGATTCCCAACGAGAAGTTGACCCCATCCCAGTATCCGCGAATGGCATATGCGAAACGTCGCGATTGTTCTCTTATCGTCGTTAACCGAGGGCCTGAGCGAGAGGGGTTCGACATTTGCAGCAAATGCGGTGCGGCATTTCCTTCAGTTGAGCGCGCTCGCGAGGCAAAGCGCATTCTTCCTCCCTTTGCTCGGGATGCAGCAGGCAACTTAGCGCGTTGCCAGCATGTTTTCACAGAGTCGATGGTGTTGGGGAGCATCTTTACCACCGACCTTGTCATTTTCGAAATGATGCTCGACACAAAAGAAGTCTGCACAAGCTTCGAAAACCCTTGGCTTAAGAAGGCGAGCATATCGTTGGCCGAAGCCTTCAAGCTTGCCGCAGTGGATTATCTCGACATCGACTTCTGTGAGTTGTGCGTAGGGTCCCGGCGTCGTTTTGCGGGCAAGTCGGCCTATGTTGACATATACCTGTTTGACTCGTTGTCGAGCGGAGCTGGCTACTCAACTCTCTTGGCAGATGATAAGGCGATTGAACAGATTGTTTCTCGAGCGAAGGCGATTCTCGATGGCTGTGACTGCGAGTCTTCATGCCTCCAATGCTTGAGGCATTATCACAACAAGAGACAGCATGCGAATCTAGATAGATACGCTGCGCTTGATCTTCTCAGGTATGTGTCTGATGGATTCGTGAGGACGAAAAGTGTCAAAGACGAGCGGTTGCTATTCGATCCACTAGTCGAAGCGTTAACACAAGAACGTGGTATTCGTTGTTCGGTGAATGCAGATACGATGGAGGTTGCTCTTGGGAAGAACAGGGTAAATGTGCGCATCATATCCGACATGATGAACAAAGTGAAGAGCGGTAATGAGCTTCAATACTGGGAGGGAGAGGTCGAGCACAACCTTCCAAATGTTTTCAGTTCGGTTATTGGCGGCTTGAGCCAAACGTAGGAAGACTTGGTTAGAGGCCATGTCGGCGTAGCAAGATGTACGAGCTCTAGATGTTGCTTATCTTATGAGAGGCTATTATCCAGCTACTTCTTCCCATCTTCGAAAACCCGCCGCATGTGTTCGATGAACTCTTCTCTTTTTCCCGTCACTTTAACTTCCTGCTTATCGTTGATTTCATAGAATGTCCCTGAGCAAATCAGCCATATTAACTTGTCGAGCTTGTAGGGCGTTATGTCATTCGTCGATGCGGCTTCGGCGATTGCACGGAAACAGTCAAAGTCACTTTTGCCGTAGGCAAGGCCAAGCTCTTCAAAGACGCGGCGAAGATGCACATCAGGCTTGGCGTAGCTGTCGTATCCGACCTCTTTGAGGAAATCGAGAGCAAGCGCTAAGCCCATTCCGAATACGGTGCTCTGGATAGTAAACGGCAGCGCCATTGCTATGTATGGCCGGGCTTTCTCGGGCACGTCGTTTGGCCTTGCGAAAAAATCAGCGAAATCGAAGAAGGCTTGCGCATCGTCGAAGCCCTCGAGGAACTTCGCGCAATCTACGATCGATTTGCTCCATTTCGACCACATGTCGTTTTTGTTTATCGGCTTGCGCGGTATGCAGGCATCGTGCAATTGCAGATACAGCTCGTGGGGGTCGGTGTGGGCTAAGCCTTTTATCCCAATGGGGTCGAGAACAGAGTGAATCGCGTCGCTGTTCTTCCCCCAATATCTGATGACTTTTTCACGGCGCCCGGTATTCTGGGCTGAGGCAATCATGCGACAGAAGACGTCCTCGATTGTTGTGAACTGGTCTTTGCTCGGCTTGAAATAGAAGGTCTCAAGATCTTCTTTTGTGCGGCTGTCCGGGAGCATTTCGAGGAGAAATTCGTAGCCTTCTTCGTACAAAAGCTTGTATTTCTGCGTTACGTTCATGATCTCCTCGATTCCTTATTCCAGATGCATGCTGAATCTGTGTGCATCTAAGTCGACGTTGCCATTTCGGACTACCTCATTGCGATCTACACTTCGATGAAATGGGTTGTGGTTATGGCGAGTTTGGTTCAATTGCGTCCATGGCAGCCAATCAAAACATCAGGAGGCTTTGAAGGGTGCTACTGAATTATAGATGAGCTTGTGATGTGGGTATTCAAATCCGATAGAGTCAATTGTGCTGGATTACTGAATTGCAAGCAGTTTTTGCTTTTGTGCTTCGAATTCAGCTTGCGTGATAATTTCTGCGTCTGCGAGCTGTTTGAGTTTAAGGATTTCGTCTGCAATCAAAAGGGAACTGACCGTTCCTGCTCCTCGCTCTTTCTCTGCGGCGGCTTTCTGGTTTGCATCCAGTATTTGCCTGAGCACAGATACGATTTGATTGCATAGATTTACTTTTTCGATATAAGCATCAGAGTTCTTTTGAATTGGGTCGACTAGCAGGTTGAGTGTCTCCGCAGGTGTATCCATGCTTTTATATGACAGAATAATATCAATCTTGTTTACAATTTGCTTGGCCTTCTTTTTCATAGAGCTGCCGACAATCGCTCCAGCGGGACCAGCTATTAGAGCGCCTACGGCGGCTGCGCCCGCCCTGCCGCTTGTTTGAGTTACGCCGTCTTCTGAAACAGCGAAGTCAAGGAGGTCATCGAAGCTTCTGATTTCGCCGATTATTCCATTGGCTTTGAGAATTCCGAATTCTTTTGTGCTTTGGTTGACGAGAAAAAATCCCCCGTAGCAGTGAGAGCCATTCGCAGGAAAGTGCTTCTTGCGGATTGCTTGTTGGTATTCCCAGAACGTTGGATATCCGCCAGTAAGACTGTTTAGAAACGCCTCTAAGTCAGCTGCAACATCCTGATTAGTCGACCACGAAAGCCTTTCTCTCAGGCTTTCGATTGTCTGAGAATAACTTTTTGCGTAGTTAGGCAAATCAAGAACGCCTCGTTTAACCATCTTCAATAAGAAACCGCAACGGTTGCAGAGGGGGATCCTGCGGGTCTTTCCATCCGTTTCTATCTCATAAAAGTGCTTTACGCTCAAACCGAGTCCGCTTCCGCATATGCCGCATCCGAACGTCATGATCGCTCCAATCTACAATCTGGGTTGCGATATCGTCGATGTTGCGCTAGAAAACAATTGTAATTCGGAAATAGGAACATGATGTAGCACAATCAGTTATTACCACGCCAGGTCGCAGACGATTCCAAAGAGTCACCTTACGTTCGTCGCAGAAGCTATGCGGGCGGATGCATGGGAATCAAGATCTCAGTAATGCGAACATGCTGCCCTGAGGCCTTCTGCAGGTTAGGGTGACCTCAGCTCGACGATGGAGCAACTATGATAGAAATCTGGGTAGCAAAGAAACAGAGAATGTAATAACGAGTGCTGCGACAGCGCAGATTCTCACGATGGTTTCTACAAGCGGCGATTCTTTTATATCGCTAAGCTTCTCACGTTTCTGACGTTTCGTATCATTGATAATCTACGTCCTGGTTTTGTGCACCTTCCGCGCATGCGTTTCCAGTAATAGCAGCATATGGCCGCCGGCGATGCTGTCTGGCTCTAACGAGTTTTCGACGAAATGGTCTCTTCTGAAATGCCATGAAACCAGTGAAAGCGCATGCTCCGCATTGAGCGGCTCAAGCAGTTCTTCGGTGGGTTGCTCCGCCCACCTTGCGCCCATCGCGGAAGGCTAGCCTGCGTTACGTAAGGTTGCGGTTCAGCCGTAGATGCCACGCGATGTCGTACACGTCCTGTTTCATCTCGTAGAAGCCGACGACAGGCAAGCCTCCGCCCATGTTCGTATCCATCAGGTATTCGCAGCCGGCCAAGGTGAATCCGTAGTAGAACCCGTTTTTCTCAGCATGCGTGCGAAGCGTGTCGCTGTAAGCATGGATCGCATCGTGGTACTGGGGGATGCGGTTGAGCTCGCCTGCGCGCATCGTCCATTCGGGGATCTCTGTCTCGTAGTAGCTTGCATCGATTGCGACGCTGTCGTCGGGGGAGGCTGCCAGCTCCCGCCCGAGCTCCTCACGCACCTCCATCAGGATGCGCCCGAGCAGGTTGCGTCCCCGCCAGCGCTCGGTATTGCGCCATTCTGGGTCGTCGGCGCCGATTCCGATGCCCCAAATGTCGTCGTAGGGCGAGCACTCGGCTAGAAGCGCGCCGCCCGTGCCCAGGAGCGTCGCGAGCATGTCCGCGTTCTGCCGGAATTTCGCTTTCACGCCACGTTTCACGATGGTCTTGCGGGTCTTGTCCCACATGGCGGAGTCGAACTCCGGGAACTTCGTCCTGCCGAGCTTCTTGCAAGTGGCGGGGTCATCAGTCTGCATGATCTGATCGGCAAGGTCGTATTGCCGGAACATGATCACCTTCTGGTACATCATGTACTGCTCTATGCTCGTGTAGTGTTTGCGCGCGTAATCGAACTCGGCTGGATACCAATTGCTGAAACAGGCGTATTCGCCCTCCGGCTGCCAGAAGCCGACGATGGGCAGTGCGGTTTCTTTTGTTTCTGCTGCATATTGCATAGCCGCTCCTTTTGTATATTCCTCAGCTTGTCGATCGAGGTTCTTTCTGCATTGTCATGCGCTGTTGTTTATTCCAAGACCCAGGCGACGGTGACATCGCAGCGGACATTGATGGCTTCGGGATTGAAGTCCGGGATATCCGGCATCGCAGGATCGTAAAGGCAATCCGGGAGACTGCAAGAATGTTGATCAAGGCGGTTCTTCGATGCATTGTTGAATCGGTAGTGAATCGCATCGATCCTGCCGAGTTTGGATCCGGCTGCGTCGGCAAGCGTTTCTGCGCGATCGCGGGCCTCGGCGACGGCAGCGCGCAGCAGCTCCTTCTCGCACTCGTCGGGACGCTCGAGCATGTACGTGATGTCGAACGAGAAATCGCCTTTAAGCCCCTGCAGGCCGTTCCAGATGCTGGCGAGCAGGCCGAAGTCGACCTTGCTCTCTACCGAGCAATCGCCGAAGTACTCGTAGCCGTCCGCTACGCTTTTCGCGTATTTGTAGTATTCGCGGCCGTTGTCGAGCACAACTTTCTCGTAGAGCCGCTCGTAGTGGACGGCGACGCTGAACCTGCCGTTCCTGATCTCGTCGGCGGGGATGCCGTCTTCGACGAGCAGGGCCTTGACCTTGGCGCAGTCGGAGTTGTAGGCCTCGTCGCACGCGGTCCGGCTGTCCTGGTCCCCCTCGAAATCCACCTGGAGGCGGAACCTGTCCGGCTCGTAGTCTTTCGACGCCGCCGCCTCGATCGTGATGAGGCCGTTTTTCATTCCTGCAGCCATTTCGCTTCCTTTCCTCGTATTCGCGATGTCGCAATGCTACCGCGAGCGGAGGCGCCAGCATGTCCCGTATGAGGGACAGCTGGACGGTTTCATCTTGCTGAGGCTCCTGGCTTCCGAGTTTGATCCCTTTTCTGGTGCCAATGCCTAAAGACGGGTTTCATGGCGTGCAGAGCTTGCTATGACCAAGGAGGCACCAGATGGAGAACAAGCTTGTCGAACTCAAGCTCGAGGACCTCGATACGATCAGCGGCGGTGATTGGGGCAACCGGACGCTCGATGTCAACGAGCGCACGCGGCTCATGGGATATGCGGACTACGCGCTCATCTACTACAACGCAGATAACGAAGAAAAGTTTTGGGAGTATTACGACAAATATCACGCCTACCACGCGGAGCTCGAGGAGAAGTACGGC
>CAYOBD010000039.1:9245-12756 GCA_964402005.1 uncultured Eggerthellaceae bacterium | reverse complement strand
AGGGGACGGAGGGGACGGAGGGGACGGAGGGGGCTGACAGAACCCTCCGTCCCCGCTGTCACCCGTCCCCGCTGTCACCCCGCTTCAGCTTCTTTTAAGCCTGCGCGCGTACGATGCGTGCAACATCGGAGAAAGGGCGCGATATGGCGACAGCAGCGGACACATTCCAACGCAAGGAAAAGAAGTACTTGATCACGACCGAGCAGGCGCAGGCCATGAAAGACGGACTGGCGGCGCGCATGCGCTTGGACGACTACGGGCGCACGCGCATCGACAGCCTGTATCTGGATACGCCCGAGCACGACCTTATTAGCCGATCGCTCGAGAAGCCCCTCTACAAAGAAAAGCTTCGCATCCGCAGCTATGGGCCGTTTTCCGAGGCGCGCACTGTGTTCGTCGAGATTAAGAAGAAATTCAAGGGCATCGTGTACAAGCGCCGCGTGCTCATGACCACGGAGGCGGCTCGCGCGTACCTCGCCGGCACGACCTACGAGGAGGCACAGCGCGCGTACCCCATCGACCCGGCCAACCCCGATGCCGCGCTAGCCCCCGGCAAGGTGCAGATCGCGCGCGAGATCGATGCATTCTTCAAGCGCCATCCGGGGCTTGAGCCGGCGATGCTGATCAGCTGCATGCGTGAGGCGTGGTGCCCGGTCGATCCAGAGGACGCCGATTGCGTGGACCGCATCACGTTCGACGAGGACATCGAGTACGTCGACTTTCTGGATGCTGAATCGACGATGCGGCGCAACGTAGCATCGAAAGGCCAGGTTGTGATGGAGATAAAATGCGCGGGCGGCTATCCGCTGTGGCTGTGCGCCCTCATGGCCGAATGCGATGTGTATCCGCGTTCGTTCAGCAAGTACGGAAACGCTTACAAACGAACGCTCGTCGATAGCGGCGCTGCGACCGCCCGCCCGAACGATGACGGCAAGGTGGTTGTCGACCATGTGCCGAGCCGCCGCATCGCGCAGCCCGAGCGCAGCCTGGGCGACATCCTGCTCGGCGCTTTCGGCCTGCATCGCCGCAAGCGCGTTGCCGTCTGAGTGCTGGTAACCAGACGGCAACGCGCCACGCGGCCAGATCAACCGCGCGTCATCCGGCTACTACGAGGCCGTGTGATCACAAAAGTGCTTAAGACACCATTCGCCGTGCCATCTGCCCCCTGAAATGGCTTCGAGCTCGCTATCCGAAAGCTCGTAGCCCGCTTCGCGGGCAAGCGCCAACAGATCGTCGGGCGTCTCGCATGCGGCAATCTTCGCCTTTTGCTCCTCGGTCAGCTCATCGAATTCCATGGCGCCCTTCCTTTCGTGATACTTGGTGAAGTGCATTCAGCATGCATAGCATAGCGTGTCTTGCGGACAGTATGCTTCGCCAGCAGGGGGCGATAGGCTGCGGCGTCGGCGAACGATAAGTTTCGCCATCGGTGAGTGACGGGTCGCGCCATCGGGACCAAATTGGCGACAAATCGCTCAAGCTGCTTCTCAGATTATTCGCACCAGCAAGCTGGAGCCCACGCCCTCGACGAGGGCGTCGAGCGTGTTGAGGGTCGGGTTAGCACGGCCGGATTCGATGCGGCTGATGGCCGCCTGGTCGATGCCGGTCTTTTCGGCAAGCTGTTTCTGCGTCATGCCTGCTGCACGGCGCTTCTCTGCGATCTTCGGACCCAAAACCGCGCACCACGAGCGTGCAGCTGGCTCGTAGATGGTCGCATCCTGCTCGAAAGCATTCGCCGTTGGGAACGGAACGGCGGCGTAGTCGACGCGTGGCGGTTCGACCTCCCTGATCAGGAAGTCATCTTGCGCTGATCGGCCTTCT
Source organism: uncultured Eggerthellaceae bacterium (assembly GCA_964402005.1). Lineage (GTDB taxonomy): Bacteria > Actinomycetota > Coriobacteriia > Coriobacteriales > Eggerthellaceae > CAYOBD01. The sequence continues at coordinate 10,938 of CAYOBD010000039.1, read as the reverse complement.
GCGGAGGCTAGCAGAGCAACCTCGTCGTAGCGGTCAAGTCCTTGCGCGCGAAGAATCTCGCCGAGATTCTGGCGCCCTTGCGGGGGGATGCGCTCTTCGACCCAGCGGCGCGCCCACTTGTCGGGGATACTTCGCTCGCCGCGCTGTGCGAACAGACCGAGCATCAACGGCAATTCATCTGGACGCTCCTCTGGCGAAATTTCGATTGAGAAGACGTTGGCGGTCTCATCATAGGAAAGCTGCGCCACGGGCCTGCGTGCGCGTCTTGCAGCGTTGTAGATTTCGAAAACCCTCATGATGCGCCCCCGATGCCTGTGCTGCCGAAGCCCTGCTTGCCGTTTGCTCCCCGCGTCTCCTGCATGTACGTCCAATGCTGCCAGCGCTGCCAAATGATGTTCCAAATTGCATCAAGATGTGCCTGCGGAAGTACGCTATCCAACCCCGCGAGCAGGCTTTCCCGAGAGTTTTCGCCAAGCCTGCCAATCGCGATGTCCGCAGGTACGAACCGCAGGTTCTCGGTAAGCGATCTGGTGCCAATGGAATTGTTCGCGCGGACGTCTTTCAGCGGATCGAAATCACGGACGCACTCTTTGTCGCCATAGCACGAGAATACGAGCGACGATCCATTATCGAATAGGGGAGCGAGCCGCAGGCTGCCATCGCGCGATTGCAATACTTCGATGTTCGCGCCGTGGCGGTCGTGGTTCGCAATCAGGTAGTCGACCAGCATCATGCGCTGCACATCGGCGAGCCATCCGAAGCGCTCGCAGAGCTCGAGCTGTGATTCGCCCTTCTCGTGCATGAGGTCGAAGAACGTGTCGAACGCCATCTTGCTTTCGCCGGTCCTGCGGAAGCTCTTCGAGCGCGCGAGCCACGTGACATGCTCGGTGTCGTCCACGATGATGTGCGCGTGCACGAGCGTGTAGCGAACATGGGGCACACCGAGCAGCTCCATCAGGCGCGCCGCGATGAGCTCGTTGACGCATTCGTGCCCGTAGATGCCACGATAGCTGTCGTAGCATGATAGCTTGTAGTATGTGGCGCCAGCCCCGATGCCTGTGCGCGCCTTCAGGAACGTCCCGCCACTCGCGGACGTCTGTCCCGTCTCCGACCAAATCAGAGACGTGAGATCCTGCATGCTATGTACCACATCGTAGACTCGCATGCGCATAGTATAGCATATGTAAAATATAACATATCATATAGAGACGAGAATAGGATGCTAGAGCCGGAAGCAAGTGCGGGGCGCTTTTCCTGTTCCCGTTGCCTAACCGAATCGGGGCGCTTGCCCTGCTCTAGGTGCCCATCGTTTTGGTTATTGCTCAGCCTCGCGCGCTGCGGCGCGCTTTTTCATGATGCGGATGTACTGAAGCGACCACAGGGTCATGAAAACACCGATGCAGGTGCCGAACAGGTATAACCACAGGGGACCGGCTAAGTCCAAGATCGCACCGCCGAGCATGGGGCCCAACATCACTCCCAGATCGAAGCCGAAAAGAAACGTGTTGGTCGATAGCGAGCCCTTTTCCAACGGGACGTCGCGCACGCTTTCCGCCGTCATGCACGGCCATAGGCATCCCTGTCCGAGCGCGAACAGAACGCCGCTCACAATGATCATCGGCAAGCTGCCGGCGAAAGCGAGCGTGAGCATCGAAAGACCCATGACGAAGCACATGGCAGGGCAGATCTTCGC
>CAYOBD010000039.1:0-9235 GCA_964402005.1 uncultured Eggerthellaceae bacterium | reverse complement strand
AGACGGTCGTAAAGCTTGCCGACGAAGGCGCGCGTGCCGAAGGAAACGATGCCGTAGACCAGGAAGAACAACGATGTCTCGGGAAGGCCGCGCATTAGGCCGACGGCGAGCGTGAGCGTGTTCACGATGCCGAAGATCACACCTTCAAGCAGCGCCAGAAACGCCAACGGAAGCGTGTCCCGGTAGATGAAATCCCATAGGCGAGAGCTATTCTTCGCGGGAGGTTGCTCAGGTATTGAGGCGATATCGACGGCTTTTTCGGCGCCCTCTATCTGGCCGGCGCCCTCTGCCTGCGCGGCGTCCGCGGGCTTTTCTTCATCCTTCTCGTCGCCGCGCGGCACGCTGGGGAAGGTGGCGCACAGGATTGTGCCGACCGCAAACAGCAATCCGCTGAGTACGAACGAAGCGCTGTAGCCCATGTTCAGCCCCACATACTGCGTGAGGTTCGGCCCGATTGCGACGGCCAGCACGCTCGCCATGCCCAGCCAGGCGGTCGCCTGCCCGATGGAGTTCTTGGGAACGACGCGCACGCAGACCGTGACGACGATAACCGTTTTCACAACGACGCCCACGCCGTACACAACGCGCGTGAACGCAAGCATCGGAACGCTGCTGAACAGGCCGAATACCAAAGTCGGGGCCATTAGGGCGGCCGCGGAGACGACAAGCGCCGTTTTCGGGCTGATCAGCGAGACGATGCGTCCGCTCACGATGCGCAGCGACACCGACACGGCTGTACTCAGGCCCGCCAGGATGCCGGCGATCGTGACCGTTGCGCCCAGCGCGAGCGCAGCGTTCGATACGACGGGCGTTGCCGTCTGCATGCCCAGCTGGAGGCACAGTTCGATGACGCACAATTTGATGTACGCGCTGTTGAGCAGCTTGTCATAACGTTGGTCGCCCATGCGTTCTCCGCGGTTTGGAGTCATCGTTAGAACTATATGCGCCTGTACGGCTGCTTGCAAGATAGCCGCGATTCTACTGTTCCTAATTCAAGCGCGGCGGCGCAAGTCGGTCGGGCGCAAAGGCGCAAGTCGTTCGGCTGCTCTCGCGCTGAATTGCTATCATGGAGTCGATTCAAAATCGGTTATCCAGAGGAGGCATAGTGGCGACGATCGATGTCGATGAGCTGCGCGACTACTTGGAGGATTACTGCGGGACGGCCATGTTCAACGGATTCTCGCCAGCGCTGCTCGACCTCGCGGATATCGAGCGCGTAAGCGATGAAGTGCTCTGCGAGAAAGCCGAGGAAATGGGCATCGACTTGCGACGGTTCGAGGTGGATTAGGCGCGGGTTTGCGTTGGGGGCTGATTCGGGGCGGATTAGGTGCGGGCGCCTGTCCAGCGACTTGCTGACGGATTCCACCTAGCAGGTTGTTGACGGACCCCGTCGGGCAAACCGAGGCGGCGACTGAGCATAAAGCGGAAAGGCTTCGATAGCATGCAGAAACCGAGCTTGTCAAAATCCCGCTACACCAAAGGCATCCAGTGTCCGAAGATGCTTTGGATGGACCTGCACATGCCTGAGAAGTTCGACGAGTCGGTCATGAACCAGGCCGTGCTCGATACGGGCAGCATGGTGGGCGACATCGCGATGGGCTATTACGGCGAGTTCGTCGAGGTGCCTTATCGCTCGGACGACTATGCGGGCATGATCGCGCGCACCCAGGAGCTTCTCGATGCCGGTACGCCCGTCATCTGCGAAGCGACATTCTCCTACGACGGCAACCTGTGCATGGTCGACATCCTGCGCGTCGAGTGCGACGGCAGCGTGCATATCGTCGAGGTCAAGTCATCCACGCACATCAACGACATCTACTACCACGACATGGCTTTCCAGACATGGGTGCTCGGCATGTGCGGGCTGGACGTGCGCTCAGTATCGCTTATGCACCTGAACAGGGAATATGTTCGCCAGGGTGAGTTGGATTTGCAGCAGCTGTTCGTTGTGGAGGACTGCACCGAGGCGGTTTTCTCCATGCTGGGCGAGGTAGGGGAGCTGATTCCGCTTCTGAAAAAGTATGCCGCGCAGGAGGATGAGCCGGAGCGCGACATTGGACCCCATTGCAAGAACCCCTATGAGTGCGGCTATCGCGGTTGGTGCTGGCGGCATCTTCCGAAGCCGAGTGTGTTCGATCTGAACCGCATGTCCTTGAGCAAGGCGGTTGCGTATCGTGATGAGGGTGTCGTCTCGCTCGATGATGCATTCGTGCGCGGCATTCCTTTGAACAAGCGGCAGCTCGTGCAGGCCGAATGCGAGGCGCAGAACGAAGACGTTGCCATCGACCGTGCTGCCGTGCGCAGATTCCTCGATGAGCTGTCCTTTCCGTTGTACTTCCTCGACTTCGAGACGTTCATGCCGGCAATCCCGCCGTATGACGGCACAAGGCCCTATCAGCAGATTCCGACGCAGTATTCGCTGCACATCCTGCACGAGCCGGGAGGCGAGCTCGAGCATCGAGAGTTCTTAGCGCAGGCCGGTGCCGATCCGCGTCGTGCCGTGGCCGAGCACCTGGTCGCAGACATTCCGGCCGGCGTGTGCACTCTGGCTTACAACATGAGCTTCGAGAAGGGGCGCATCCGTGAGCTCGCCGACGCGTTTCCCGATCTGGCCGAGCATCTGCTCGCTATAAACGAGGGCATGCGCGATCTGATCGTGCCGTTCCGCGACGGTGCGTACTATGCGCGTGCCATGGGCGGTTCCAACTCGATTAAGGCTGTGCTGCCGGCGCTGTTCCCAGACGATTCCGAGCTGGACTACCATGCGCTCGACGGTGTGCACAACGGCAGCGAGGCCATGGATGCCTTTGCACGCATGGCCGACATGACTCCTGATCAGGTTGCCCGTACTCGCGAGCAGCTGCTGCGCTATTGCGAGCTCGACACGCTGGCCATGGTGCGGATTTGGGAAAAGCTCTCCGAAGCAGCGCGCGACTAGGTTGGTGCCTCCGCCGGCTAGTGGAAAAAAGTTCTAGGAAGAGTTTTCCGCCGTGGAAAAAAGTTCCTGGAACTTTTTTCCATCCCTGGGACAGTCTGCACTTCGATTCAATCAATCCTTCAGCTTCCTTTAAGCATGCACTCCTAAGATGCGCTTGTTCGCAGATTGGGGAAAGGAAGCGAAAACATGGAAGCATTGTTTGGATCGGTTCTGGGGTCGACCGACGCTGCGGCGGCGGTCGGCGGAATGGGTTTCTTCATGTGCACGATTGCGTCGCTCGTGCTGGGTCTTGCGTGCGCGCTCATCTACATGTACAAGCACGATTACTCGAAGAATTTCGTTATCACGTTGGCGCTGCTGCCGGTCATCGTGCAGATGGTGATTCTGCTCGTGAACGGCAATCTGGGCGCAGGCGTAGCCGTCATGGGCGTGTTCAGCCTCGTGCGGTTCCGCTCGATTGCAGGTACGGCAAAAGACATCGGCAGCGTGTTCTTGGCGATGGCAATCGGTCTGGCGACCGGCATGGGATACATCGGCGTTGCGGTGGCGCTCACGATCGTCGTTGGGTTGTTCAACATCATCTACAATGCGGTGCCGTTCGGCGAGCGCGGAGAGCGCAGCAAGGTGCTGAACATCACGGTGCCCGAGGACATGGAGTTCGAAGGTCTGTTCGACGACGTGCTTGGCCGCTACACGCAGAAGAGCGACCTGCTGAGCGTCGAGACCACCAACATGGGCAGCCTCTACAAGATCAGCTACAACGTGCAGATGCGCGAGCCCGGTCGCGAGAAGGCCATGATCGACGAGCTGCGCTGCCTGAACGGCAACCTGAAGATCTCGCTCGGCATGACGCCGCGTGCGAAAGAAGTGCTGTAGGGAGAAGCGACAAAAACTTCGAAAACCAGAACAGAGGCCGGAAGGGCGACGCTCTTCCGGCCTTGCATTTGCATCCCATCTACTCTGCGATTCGGCGGGTCCATGCGGTTAGTTGGCTATAATGGTCAGGCATGGTAATAAGCAGGAGAGAGGGTGGGATCGCCATGAAAAAGATCGTTCCCGTATTGGCTGCGTTGGTGCTTGCGCTTGCCCTGCCAGCTGTAGCATTTGCCGAAGGCGGCAACGGCGGCGGTGGCGGCAATGGCGGCGGCGCATCCGCACCGCTCGTTGTCGAATCCGCAAGCATCGAGGGCGGCGAGCTGATAGAAGCCGACGGAACCATCACGCTCGCATTCTCGAAGAACGTGTGCGCGGCAAGCGTGCGCGATGCCAACATGGAGCTCGTTTCGGTTGTCGATGCGCAAGGTGCCGATATCCCAGTCGTTGTCACGCTGGCTGACGATCAAGTCGAGCCCGATAAGAAGAGAGATATGGTCATCGGATTCGAGCAGCCTTTGGGAGAAGGCACTTACGTGCTCACCGCGAAAGCCGGCATAACCGCCAAGAGCGGTGATGCTCTGGCCGAGGACTACGTGCTCGAGTTCGGCGTTGCTGCACAGGGAGAACCGGCCGCTGCCGCGGCGGATGCCGATACTTCTGCACAGACCTCGGCTCCGGCAGCTGAGACATCTGCTCCTGTATCCGATACATCTGCTCCGGCTCAGGCCGGTAACGGCGCAGGCCAGCAGGGCGGTTTCAATCCTATGCCTGTCATCATCGGCGGCGTGATCATCGTCATTGTTCTCATCGCCGCAGTAGTGCTCAAGAAAAAGGATTAAATGGGCAAAACCGGCAGGGCAATATGGGTGGCGGCAGCCCTTGCGGTTGTCGCCATGTTCCTTATCAGCATGTGCGCTGGGCGCTTTCCTTTGTCGTTGCCGCAGATCGGAGAGGCTCTGCTGCAGCGTTTCTTCGGCTGCGATTTCGGTTTGGGTCCCGATGTGGAGTCCGTTGTCGCTGACAACCGGCTGCCCCGTGCCCTTATGGGGGCGCTCGTGGGCGCCGCATTGGCTGCGAGCGGCTGCGCATTCCAAGGGTTGTTTCAGAATCCGTTGGTAAGCCAAGGGATTCTGGGCGTGTCATCAGGCGCTGGCTTCGGTGCGGCGCTATCCATCCTGCTGTTTTCGAGCACGCTGTTCACGCCTGCGTTCGCATTCGTTTTCGCCCTGCTGGCCGTGTGGCTCAGCTTCATGGTGGCCCGCATGTGCGGCGAAGTTACGTCCCTCATGCTCGTTTTGGGCGGGACCGTCATCTCGGCGATTTTCGCAGCGTTGCTTTCTTTCCTGAAATACGTTGCCGACCCCTTCAACCAGCTTGCCTCGATAGTTTTTTGGAACATGGGCAGCCTTGCATCGCTTGAGTCGGCGGTGCTGCCCTTCGCCACGCTCGCGATGGTTGTCGGGTTGGGCCTGCTTATCGTGTCCGGCTGGATGCTCAATGTGCTTTCGATGGGCGATCAGGAAGCCGCCAGTTTGGGGCTGTCGGTTCCGCGAGCGCGCATCATCGTCATATCCGGCGCGACGCTGGCGACGGCGGGCGCGGTGAGCATCGCCGGCACCATAGGTTGGGTCGGTCTGATCATCCCCCACGTATCGCGCTTCCTGGTCGGAAGCGACAATCGCAAGCTCATACCGTTCAGCATGCTCGTGGGTGCTGCTTTCATGATGCTCATCGACCTTCTGTGCCGGACCATAACGGGATCCGAGATTCCGCTCGGCATCCTTACCTCGCTCATCGGCGGGCCCTTCTTCATCTATCTGCTGCGGCGTTTCAAGGGGAGGGGATGGAGATGAGCCTACTCGAAGTGCAGGGGCTCTCGTTCGCCTACGGCGATAAGCCCATCTTCACCAACATAGGTTTCACGGTCGAGCAAGGTCAAGTGTTCTGCCTGGTAGGTCCGAATGGCTGCGGCAAGACGACGCTGCTCCACTGCATCCTTGGGCACCTGAAGCCGGCGGGCGGGTCGATTCTGATCGACGGTACGGACATCAGTGCGCTTCGCCCACGCGAGCTTGCGGCCAAGATTGCCTATGTGCCGCAGACGCATGTGCGGTCGTTCCCCTATCGGACGGTCGATGTGGTGGCGATGGGCCGCACGCGCCAACAGGGGCTTCTTCGATCGGAGGCGGGCGCGGTTGAGGGCGCGCTCGAAATGATGGCGCGTCTGGGGATCGATCATCTCGCCGAAGCCGAATACACCGCGCTCAGCGGCGGCGAGCTGCAGATGGTGCTGGTTGCGCGTGCGCTGGTGCAGGAAAGCAGCATCCTCGTGCTCGACGAGCCAGCCGCCCATCTGGACGTTAAGCGCACGCAGGACATCCTGCTCATGCTTGCGGCGCTCGCAAGGGATCAGGGTGCAACCATCGTGCTTTCGACCCATGATTTCAACCATCCGCTCATGATGCAGGACGAAGGTGCCGACGTGAGGATGGCGCTCATGGACAGCGGTCATCTGAGCGCTGCGGGCACGCCTCTGGATATGCTTTCGTCGGATCTGCTGGACAACGTGTATGGCATAAAGAGCCAGATAGTCGAGTTGTCGGAAAACCCGCAGCACCATTTCCTTGCCGTGTGGAGCGACAATCGTGGAAGGCGCGATGATGTGGATCATGAATAAGCCGACGATGGATGCGACAGAACGCGCGGTGCGTCCGCAGGCGCTGATGCGGCTGGTCGCATGCCTTGTTCTGGCGGCGATAAGCTGTTTCGGCTGCGGCGGCAACGATGCCCCCAAGCAGGCTGCCGAAGGAATCACGGTCACCGATTGTGCTGGCAGGGAAGTGGTCGTGCCCGGCGAGGTGGATAGCATCGCTTGCCTGTATGCCTATTCGGGTCATGTGTGCGTGCTTCTCGGTTGCGAGGATAAGATCAGCGCAGTAGTGCAGGGATTGAAGCGCGACCACCTGATGGAGCGCAAAGTGGAGGGGCTTGCCGATATCCCGAGCCCATACAACAAAGGCGCCATCAATGTCGAAGAGCTGCTTGCGGTGAGACCCGATCTTGTCTTTCTGCGGAAAGATGTTCTGCAAAACTCCGGCGAGCTCGAAAAGCTCGACGCAACGGGCATTCCATATCTGGTTGTCGACTATGAAACCGCCGATGACCAGGTGCACAGCATCGAGATGATGGGTGAAAGCCTCGGGTGCAGCGAGCGCGCGAAAGCATATACCGAATACTACAGGTCGACGTTCGATATGGTGCGCGAGCGCGTGGCGCGTGTGCCCGAATCCGAACGCAAAACCGTTTTCCATTCGATAAACGAGGCTGTGCGGACGGACATACCGGGAACGTTGTCCTACGAGGTGCTTGATGTTGCGGGGTGCAAGAACGTGGTGAGTTCGGCTGACGAGCTGAAACTTGATGGGGATAAGGGTAACGCGACAGTGGAGCAGATCTATGTATGGGATCCCGACGTGATCCTTGTCAACGAGCCGACTGCGACCGAGTATTTCTTGACGGACGCGAAATTCTCGGGATTGCGCGCGGTACGCGAGGGTCGTGTGTACCAGCTTCCGGTCGGGATTTCGCGTTGGGCGCATCCGGGGTCGGTCGAGTCTCCCATCGCTGCGCTCTACATTGCGAAGCTCCTGTACCCGGAGCAATTCGAAGATATCGATATGGCTGAAGAAACCAGGGATTTCTACAAACGCTTTTTCGACATCGACCTGAGCGACGAAGACATTGAATCCATCCTTAGCGGAGTCGGCATGCGCGCGGCGCGGGAAGGGAGTGCGGCCTGATGGGAGCCTATCTTATTTCATTCGACGATACCGATAATCTTGAGACGCTCGGTACGGGTCATTTGCTCGCGCGTTTTCTTGGGACGCTGTCGGTCGAGACGGGCTACATAACGCGGCATCAGCTTTTTGTGGATGAGCGGGTGCCTTTCACGTCGCACAACAGTGCTATGTGCGCAACCGTTGATGGCGACATCGATGTTGGCGAGTTGATTGCGCGCGCCGGTCGATTCCTCGAGCGGGAACGCTCGGAAGGCTCGGATCCGGGATTGTGCATAGCCGATATGCAGGCAGTGGCGGATGCGGAGCTTCTGATTGAATGGGGGCGGCGTGCAAAGTCCGAGGTGCTTGCCAAGGCTGATGCCTACGACCTTGCGCAGCGGTGCGGCGTTCATCTTAGCGAGCACGGTGGCGATGGGCAGGGCGTTGTGGGTGCTTTGGCTGCCGTCGGGCTTCGCTTGTCCGGTAACGATGGGCGCGTGCGCGGCAAGGCAATCATCGAATCGGTGGGCACGGCGCAACGCATGACAGGGCGTACGGCACAACGCACGGTGCAGCGCACGACGCAACGCACAAATAAGAGCACGGTGCAGCGCATGACAGTCTCCGAGCTATTGGAACGTACGGGCTTCGACCGCGTGTGCGGATTAGGGTGCGGTGTGCTTTCGAGTGATTGCGAAATCGAGTTGGACGGCAACGAAGTGAAGGCCGTTTACTTGGATTTCTCGAGAACAGTATTGGCGATGCTCACCGAGGAAGGCGGCTATCGGTTGATGGGCAAGCAGCAGCTGAAGCAATACTGAGATGTCCTCGCGCTGCATCATGTTTCGATGCGTTATCATTACCGATGTCCGCAACAATCGGCCTACAGAAGGAGGCAACCATGCAGGAGGTTTACGATTTTCTGAAGGATAAGTGCCAGTCGCTGTATTTCATCGCGTCCATCGACGGCGATCAGGCGCGTGTGCGTCCGTTCGGCACCATCGACATCTTCGATGGCCAGCTGACCATCCAGACCGGCAAGGGCAAGGACTGCTACAAGCAGTTCAAGGAGAACCCGAAGGTCGAGATCTGCGGTTGCGCCGGCCCCGAGTGGGTGCGCGTTGCCTGCACGCTCGTCGAGGTCGACACCGTTGAGGCCAAGAAGCATATGCTCGACGCCTACGAGAGCCTGCGCGCCATCTATGACGAGAATGACGACATCACGGCTATCTTCGCCATCACCGAGGCGACCGCTACGTTTGCGTCGTTCACGGCCGAACCCCACACCGTGACTTTCTAGGGACGTCGATAAAGCACTTCTAGCGATACCGATGTAGCGTTTCTGGCGGCATCGATGCAGCGTTTCTAGGGACGTCGATACAGCACTTCTAGCGACGCCTATGTAGTGCAACTAGCGACACCGATGCAGCATCAATTTGCGGACCGGGTTGGAGTGATTCCACCCGGTCCGTTTTCGTTTGCGTAAAAAGTAGGCGCAAAAAGATGGCAAACGCCTTGAAGAGCATGTTTTCAGCGAGGCGTGTATTTTGTAAACGCAAAAATGCCATAAATTGCAGAGATTCTGAAGAAATTCGGTGCAAAACGCTCACTCGGGGAATACAACACCGCCGTTTGCGCAGTT
>CAYOBD010000038.1:0-12773 GCA_964402005.1 uncultured Eggerthellaceae bacterium | reverse complement strand
AGTGGCCCTGCATCATCCGCTGCATCAACACGGTCGACGTCATGACCGCCGAGGTTCCCGAGCTCGATTGGGCGCTGCTTAAGAAGATGACCGCCCGCATACTGGACGAGGTTCCCGGCATCTGCCGCGTATGCTATGAGCTGAGCCCGAAGCCCATTGCGACAGTAGAATGGGAGTGATTCAGCCCTTGCGTTGGCCTTTCACGCTCTGACGCAAAACATATCGTTTCCGTAAATAAATAGTGGCGCGTCGAAGGTTTCGGCGCACCACTTCGCTTTTTGAAAAACGCGAGCAAACCCACAGCACCCCGTCGCGGAATTCTATGCGCGAAGCATGCAGCGCCAGAGTTGTTTACGCGCGGTACAAGTTCAGTTGATTGGCGGTATCAAGACTAGTTGACTGCTGGTATCGAGCGGGTTTACCGGCCGACGCCGTAGACGCCGCATTTGTCAGCAGGGCAGCCCCACTCGTGTTCGGAGCACCAACCGCCGGCAATGGCGTCGAGCTGCTCATCGGGAATCTCCATACCTTCTTCCTTTGCGAGCTCGAACAGCTCTTCGGCGGTGCGGCACGCGCGCGCCTTCTCCTGCAGCTCGGGGGATAATCCTTCGATGTTCATTTTTTCTCCTTCTGATTGCTAAAAGCTTTACAACTACGCCGATCCTCCGTCGGTGATGTTGCCATTGAGCCCTGCAATCGAGCCGAACAACCCATTTGCTCAGATGCGCCGGCTCATTAAACTAGATGATTCTGGTGCTATACGACGGATCGATATCGCTGTATTCATCGGGCGGTGCAATCGGGGCGGGATCGCCGCAATACGTGCAGGCGCTCCCATCTGCGCCAACGGGCATACCGCACGTCTTGCAGACGTTCTGGTCGATGTTCTCTCTCTTTACGGGGCTTGGTCTGAAGCACATGGTTGCTCTCCTCCTCTGCACGCCAGTTTGCAGGTTTGCCGCGACCCTCTCGCCGATATGTGCGGTCTTCCGCTTCTCGCATGATTATACGAACGCTGTTTCGTTATCGTCTCGCGATTCGAAGAAGAATTACTAGCCGAATAAAAAAGGGCTGCTATTCGCGTCAAGCGACCCTGGTGCCGCATGATTCGAGCATAGAATTCCACGGCGAACTGACGCGAGCGTTTATCACTCGCGCTGATAAGACGCGGAGCGTTTCTTCCGCGATGATCTGGCCGAAAATGCAGGCTTTCCCTGGATTACCAATCCCACCAGTCTTCATAGCCGCAGTCAGGACAAAAGAGAAAGACTTCCATCCGACCTGCATCGGGCCCGCCCTGAATCAGCTCTGCGCTGACTTGCAAGTGCGACCCACTGCACATAGGGCATCGCGACGGCTCTCCGTAATTACCTCCTGCGATCTTACGTACCGTTTCCTCATCCAGCAGCTTCACGCCTTTCTTCTTCAGTTCGGCGATCTTCGCTGCATCCAGCTTTCGGGGTTTCTCTTCCATGGCTTTCCACCCTTTCAGTTGCCAGCGATTTCATTATTCAGACTTGAGCAAACGGAAATGAGCAGAAGACAAAGAACATGATTAACAACGTCAACTATTCCAACCACAAGCTCGGAACCTCAAAGGGGCAAAGCCAAAACCGCCATGCGTATTGGTATAATCGCAGGGATGAAAGGCTACTACACATATGCCGACCCCAGCGGCGACGCGGACGGCGCAGCGGCGAAACCCGCCAAGCGCATAGCGGTCGTAACGCAGGGCGTGAAGCTTCCTGGCGAGGAGCGCGGCTACACGCGATTTCGAGTGATAGCCGAAACGCTCGCGCAAGCGGGATTTGAGGTCGACCTGATCACGTCGACCTTCCAGCACTGGGACAAGGCTCAGCGCCACGCGCTCGCACGCAGCTATCGGTACCTGCCGTACCGCATCCGCTTCGTCCATGAGCCCGGCTACAAGCGCAATCTTGATATGGGCCGAATCATGAGCCATGCGCGATTCGCCCGCAACCTGCGTGATTTCTTCGAGACAGAGTATTACGAGAACCCTCCGGGCTACGCACTCATCTATTCCGAGATACCGCCGAACGACATGGCTCGTGTCTGCGCCGAAGTCGCCACCGAACACGGCGTGCCCTATGTGGCGGACGTGAACGACTTGTGGCCTGAAGCCATGCGCATGGCCATCAATGTGCCCCTGGTGAGCGACATTGCATTCGCGCCGTTCGCACGCGATGCCAAGCGCACCTACGAGCTGCTCTCCGCTGCGGTCGGCACATCAGACGAGTACGCAGCGCGACCCGACGCCGACAGGGATGAGCCCTGCGAGCGGCTGACGGTGTACGTCGGCAACGACCTGGCGGCGTTCGACTGCGAAGCCAAGGATCGCGCAAACGACGTGCAAAAACCCGACGGCGAAATATGGGTTACCTACGCTGGGACCATCGGCGCGAGCTACGACATCCGCACGCTCGTAGATGCCTCAAGAATATGCGCCGCAACCAACCCGAGCATCCGCGTGAAGATTCTCGGCGACGGACCCGATCGCAATGAGCTCGAGGAATACGCCGCCAGCATCGATGCGCCTGCAGACTTTTTGGGATATGCCCCCCACGACCTGATGGCAGCCTATCTGTGCGCATCAGACATGACGGTGAACTCGCTTGTCAAACAAGCGCCGCAAAGCATCGTGACGAAGATAGGCGACTATCTTGCCGCCGGCATCCCTTTAATCAACACGGGATCGAGCCCTGAGTTCAAATCCAAGGTGGAATACGACGGCTTCGGCGTGAACGTCGAAGCCGAGAATGCTGAAGCACTGGCAGACGTCATCCTGCAAATCGCGGATGATACGCAGCGAAGCGCCGAAATGGGGTGCCGCGCCCGTGCGATTGCAGAAGAGCAGTTCGACCAGCGCCACTCCTACCAGCGGATCGCCGAGCTGGTCGAACGCCTGACAACACGTTAGAAGGAGCATCGTGATTCCCTTTTCACCCCCAGATATCACCCAAGAAGAAATCGACGAAGTTGTCGACACGCTGAAAAGCGGCTGGATCACTACCGGCCCCAAGACCAAGCATCTCGAGGCCAACCTGGGTGAATTCATCGGAAACGAATCCGTTTGCTGCCTGGGTTCAGCCACAGCCGCACTCGAGATAGGCTTGCGTCTGCTGGGTATCGGACCGGGCGACGAGGTCATCACGAGCGCCTACACCTACACAGCCTCCGCCTCGTGCATCTGCCATGTGGGCGCCAAACCCGTTCTAGTGGACACGGCCCCGGGTTCCTTCGAGATGGACTATGCGCAGATCGCCGCAAAGGTGACCGACCGCACACGTGCCATCATCCCCGTTGATATCGGCGGACGCATGGTCGACTACGACGCGCTCGATGCAGCACTTCGCGATGCACAGGGGAAATGGCATCCCGGCAACGCCACCCAGGCCTCGTTCGGCCGCATACCGATCATCGCCGACGGCGCACATTCGCTCGGCGCTGTTCGCCACGGACTCAATTCCGGCCAGGCTGCCGACCTGACCGCATTCTCTTTCCACGCCGTAAAGAACTTCACGACCGCAGAGGGCGGCGCGCTTACCTGGCGCGACGGCACGCTCGAAGGCCCTTCGACGCGCAAGCTCGTATCGCTGATGGCTCTGCACGGTCAAAGCAAGGATGCGCTCGAGAAGGACAGGGCAGGCGCATGGGAATACGACATCCTCTTCCCCGGCTGGAAATGCAATATGACCGACATCATGGCTGCAATCGGCCTTGCCCAGCTTAGGCGCTATAGAACCTTGCTCGAACGCCGGCACCAGATCGTCGAGCGCTACGAGGCGGGCCTTTCGAATGCCGGCGTGACGCTCATGCGCCACTTCGAAGGCGACCCCGACACCACAGGCTTCGCATCGAGCGCCCATCTAATGCTCGTGCGTCTCGATGGGCATTCGCGCGATTTCCGCGACGAGATGATCCGCCAGCTTGCCGCCGCGCGCATCGCATCCAACGTGCATTACAAGCCTCTACCGCTTCTGACCGCATACCGCAACATGGGTTACGACATCGCCGATTTCCCAAACGCATTCGCGCAATTCGAAAACGAAATCACGCTTCCGCTCCATACGTTGCTATCCGACGAGGATGTTGACACCGTCATCGAGGCGTTTCTGGGTGCAAAGGCCCGACTTGAAGAGAGAGGGCTCGCGTAATGGGTCGGTTGGCCAAAGCCGCAGGCGCAATCGCCTGCTTCATCGGAACGGCCGCCGTAACGGGCGCTGCAATCGAAGCGTTTGCCTCCGAAGACCAGGACGGCTCAGTTTACGACCGCTTCGGCAAGCGCGCATGCGACATAGCCGTAAGCCTAGCGGCGCTGCCCGTCGTCGGGGCCGCAACCGCTGCATGCGGTGCCGCCATTAAGCATGAAGATGGCGGACCGATATTCTACAATGCGCCGCGCGTCGGCAAGGACGGCCACGATTTCACGATGTACAAGCTGCGCTCGATGAAGGTGAATGCCCACGACCTGGTAATGGAAGACGGCCGCACCTACAACGGCGCAGATGATCCACGAATGACCAGAATCGGCGCATTCATGCGCAAAACGAGCCTCGACGAGCTGCCGCAGTTCCTGAATGTCCTGAAAGGCGACATGAGCGTCATAGGACCACGACCCGATCTGCGTCGAGAAACCGAGCTCTACGAAGGCGAAGAAGCGCTTAAGCTCACAGTCAAACCAGGCGTGACAGGATATGCCGCCGTGTATGGGCGCAACTCGCTTCCCTGGCACGATCGACTCGCATTGGACGTCCACTACGTCAAGAACCGCAGCTTCCTTCTGGACGTGAAGGTTTTCTTGCGGACGTTTTCCGCAGTGTTCAACCAGGACGGCATCTACATCGAAGATAAATAGCATTCGGGTATAATGATGGATTGCCGCGGGATGCACGGTGCAATCCCCAACCAGGAATATGAGATGAGCGAAAACGCAACAGAAACGAAGATAGCAACTCCGAGGCCATCCAAAGGACAGCGCCCGACCCCTCTGCAGCACAACTGGTTCGTCCTGCAGATGCTGGTGTCGAAGGACTTCAAGCTCAAGTATCGGCGGTCGGTGCTCGGCGTGCTTTGGAGCGTACTCAACCCGCTGCTTATGATGATCGTGCTCACTGCAGTATTCTCGTTCGTGTTCCGCTTCAAAATCGAGAACTTCCCGCTTTACCTGATTCTGGGAACGATCACGTTCGATCTTATGAGCCACAGCACCGGCGACGCCATGCGCTCAATCCTTGATGCGCAAGCGCTCATCAAGAAAGTGCGCATCGAGAAGATGGTTTTCCCGCTTGAAAAAGTACTGTTCGAGCTCTTGAACTTCGCCATCTCGCTCGTCGCCGTCGTGGCCGTCATGATTTTCTTCCAGGAGGCGCCCGACTGGAACATCATCTGGGGGCTGCCGCTGTTCATCATCATGATTACGCTTTTCTGCACAGGCCTGAGCCTTCTGCTGGCAACGCTCGCCGTATTCTTCCGCGATGTCATGCATCTATGGAGCGTCATCTTGACTGCTTGGACGTATGCGACGCCGCTGTTCTATCCGTTTGACGTCCTTGCACCCTGGATGCAGGATGTTATGCAGTTCAATCCCATGTACCACTATGTGTCATTCTTCAGGGCAGTCATGACCGGCAACTTCTGGCAGACGAATATGGATATCGCCGAGGTGGGCATCTGCCTGGGCATGGCTGTGGTTACATTCGTTATCGGCTTCTGGGCGTTCCGCAAACATGAACGCAACTTCATCCTCCACATTTAGGCGGCGGTATGTCTGAACCCATCATAAAAGTCGACGACGTCTCCATGATGTTCAACATCGCCAGCGAACAGCTGGGCAGCTTGAAGGAGTACTTCATCGCGCTCATGCGCCGCAAGCTGTTCTTCAAGGAGTTCATGGCACTTGAGCATATCTCCCTGTCCGTAGAGGAAGGCGAACAGTACGGCATCGTCGGCACGAACGGATCGGGCAAATCGACGCTGCTCAAGATCATTGCGGGCGTCATGGAGCCGACAAAGGGCACGGTGACCATTAACGGAACGATAGCCCCGCTGATTGAGCTCGGTGCGGGCTTCGACATGGAGCTTACTGCGCGTGAGAACATTTTCCTTAACGGAGCGCTTCTCGGATATAGCAAGAAGTTCATGCAGGAGCGCTTCGACGAGATCGTCGATTTTGCCGAAGTGCGCGATTTCCTGGACATGCCGATGAAGAATTACTCTTCGGGCATGGTTGCACGCGTTGCGTTCTCCGTCGCAACTGCAATCATCCCCGACATCCTCGTCGTCGACGAGGCGCTTTCGGTCGGCGACTTCGTGTTCCAGGAGAAATGCGAGAAACGCATCAGAGAGCTGGTCGAAGACTACAACACTACACAGCTGTTCGGCTCCCACAGCATGGCGCAGGTAGAACGCGTCTGCAAGAAGGCCGTTTGGATCGAGAAGGGCCACATGCGCATGCAGGGCGACGTGCAAGACGTTTGCGAGGCATACCGCCAAATGAAAAAGGAGTAGTCACCGCGATGAAGCCGTATTTCAGTCTGGTGATGCCCGTGTACGGCGTCGAGCGCTTCATCATGGATTCTATAGCCGACGTGTTGTGCCAGACGTACCGCGATTTCGAGCTCATCATCGTTGACGACGCCTCGCCCGACCACTCCATCAGCATTGCCGAGGAGCTTGCCGGAGACGACCCACGCGTGCGCATCCTCCACCACGATACCAACCGTGGCGTATCTGAAGCACGCAATACGGGCATGGCAGCGGCGCAAGGTCGCTGGCTGATGTTCCCCGATCCAGATGACCGTTTCGATGCGAACATGCTTGAAGAATTGCACAACCGCTTGGAAGACAGCGACCCCGATCTGCTCATCTTCGCGCATTCCCAGGAGTACTTCGGCCCCGACGGAGCATTCCTGTACAGCAACGCCATGCCGCTTCACGACGCGTTCTACACCGGCATGCAAAACATCGGGAGAACGGCGCTCGAGCTCGAACAAGGCACGCACCTGGGCTACCCCTGGAACAAGGTATACCGCATGGACATTGTGAAAGCAGCAGGCTTAAGCTTTGAGACCGTGCCCTTCATCGAGGACATCGCATTCAACCTGCGATACCTTGAGCACATTGAAACGTTGGCTACCTGCTCGATTGCACCCTATCGGTACGCGAAGCGCCTTGGGGGCAATCTGACAAACGCCCACGATGTGCGTTATTTCGAAACCCATCGCAGGAGAATCGCGGAGGTTCGCTCGATGCTCGATACGCGTGGATGCCTGGATACAGAATCCAAACGCGTCTTGGGTGCGCTTTACGGGCGCTACATTCTTTCGGCGCTTGAACGCAACTGCGCCACCGACTCAGGCATGAGTCTTCATGATCGCTGGAACTGGATCGAGGAGCTTTACCGCGATCCGTTGTTCTGCGAGCTCATACCTGCCGCCGAAGCCGAACAGAGCAAAGAGCTCGAGCTTTGCCTGTCATTCCTGAAAGCGCACAACACACCGGCGCTCATGCTAGCCGGCCGTGGCATCCATATTGTGCGCACCGCAAGCACATCCGCTTACACGAAAGCGAGGTCCAAGCGATGAGCAAAACCCTATCGATCGCCGTTCCCTCCTACAACGTCGAAAAGTACCTCGAAACCAGCCTGGAAAGCTACGTCTCCGGCGGGGCGGACGAACGTCTCGAGGTCATCATAGTCAACGATGGGTCGACCGATGCCACCGCTTCCATCGCCCAGGGCTTCTGCGATCGCTACCCCGGCACTTTCAAACTGGTAAGCCAGGAAAACGGCGGGCACGGCGCCGCCATCAACACTGGCATACGAAATGCAACGGGCAAGTATTTCCGCATCATCGACGCTGATGACCGCATCTGCACCGAAAGCATACCCGCACTGCTCGATGCCCTCGATGTCGCCGATGATGACCTGGTCGTGGACGTGAAGCGCGAGGTGAACATCGAAAACGGCGAGAGTGTTCTACTGGAGCTGCCAGCTGACCTGCCGCGCGAAACGAGCATTCCCTTTTCAGAAGTTTGCATTCGGGACGACATCGAAGCGTTTTTCATCATCCATACGGTCACTGCACGCTTGGACTTCCTTCGAACACACGACGTTCGCTTGCTCGAGCACACGTTCTACGTCGACTACGAGTACGTCGTGAAAATCGCCTCGCATGCAGACACAATCCGTTTCCTGGACCTCGAGGTATGCAACTACTATGTCGGCAACTTCGAGCAGAGCGTTGCGCCAGCCAACTACGTGCGCCGCTGGGATGATCATACGCGTGTGACCGAGGAGCTTCTCCGCTATGCCGACAGTACGCACCTTCCGCCCGAGCGGCAGCTTTTCGTGAACAAACGGGTTCAGCTCGTAGTGAACACACACTACAACATTGCTCTGATCTATGACGTCGATCGCGATCGGGGCGCGCGCCGCGCGCGCGAATTCCGCACCTATCTGCGCCAAAACCACCACCCCTTCTTCGTAGCTTCAGAACGCAGGTACCGCCTGGCATCCGCCTTGCATCGCGTGGGGGTCGATGCCGCAAAGCTCGATAAGCTCATGGGTCGCGGATAGTCAGCGAATAGTCTTAAATAGCCCGCCCTTACCGCTGGACTTTTAATCGCGGCGCGAGATTAACGACAATACAGGCACAGTTGCAATCTGGGATCAACTGCGATGCAGAATCCGACCGGCCGCATTTGCGGTGTTCGAGATTGCATAGGCTCGGCGCGGTTGATTGTTTGCAACGCAAGCCATGTACATCGCGCGGCCGGGATTGGGGTCATCCTCGTACAGCTCAAAAAGCTGAGGGGCATCGTCAGAACATGCAAGCAGGCGCACAGCTTGGAAGAAATCTGCGAAACGGCTGAAGGGATGCAGTTCCCGATTGTGCATGTAGGCATATTCGGCCAGATACTTCGCATAGCACGTCCATGCTTCGTCCGATGCGCGGGCATTGATCAAACGCGCGCGAATATAGGCCTGCGCAAAGATGAAATCCTTCTTGTGGTTTATGCTCTCGTCTTCGGTATAGGTTATCGAACCCGACACATCGCGTCGGTAGAAATACAGATGATCGGCCATAAACGCAACCGTACCGCCGGCTACAAGGGCATCTACGCAAAACATCGCATCCTCATAGAGCCTTCCACCGATAAAGCGTATGCCAGCATCCTCAAGATACGCGCGCCGGAACAGCCGATCCCAAACACCCACGAAACCAGCCAACTCGGGACAATCCGAAAACGTCGTCACGGTGCCGTCTAGACGTGCGAACATTTCCTGGTCGCGATACGTGCCCACTGGCGCAGTGCCCCCGTAGTACAGCCAGTAATCGAACACGACCATATCTGCGCCCGTCTCCTGCGCACACCCGACCATCTTGGCCAGCGCACCGGGAGCCCACATATCATCGCTGTCCAAACAAGCGATGTATTCCCCGCTTGCGCAATCCAGGGCCGCATTGCGTGTGGCCGAAGGACCGCCGAAACGCCCTTCGATCACCTTGATGCGCCTATCGCGATCGGCGTATTCTGCCAAGATCTCATTCGATCCATCGGTCGAGTCATCATCGACGCACAGAAGCTCGAAGTCCTCGAAGTCCTGCGTCAGCGCACTGTCTAGACATTCACGCAAATACCGCGCTGCGTTGTGCACGGGCACGATGATAGATACGATGGGAGCAGCGCTTTCTGCCATTTGCGGCCCCTTGCTTATCCTACAGCCGCACACCGAGCTCAGCTTCGACGACGTCGAAAGCGGCGGCGATGGCCTTGTCCATATCGTAGTATTTGTAGCCGCCCAAGCGCCCTGCGAACACGACCGAACCCTCACTTTCAGCGAGTTTGCGATAGCTCTCGTACAGCTCCGTATTGCGCTCGTCGTTAATCGGATAATACGGCTCATCGCCTGGCTTCCAGTCGGCGGGATACTCACGCGTGATGACAGTCTTGGGCTGGGTGCCGAACTCGAAATGCTTGTGCTCTATGATGCGCGTCCAAGGCACCTCGCGCTCGTTGTAATTGACAACAGCTACGCCTTGGTGGTTCTCCTCATCCAGAACCTCGGTCTCGAAGCGCAGTGAACGATACTCAAGCTGACCCAGCTTGAAATCGAAATAGTCATCGATGGGCCCGCAGTAAATCGTACGCTCCGCGATATCGGGCTCGGCAGCGATCAAATCACGGTACTCGGTATCAAGACGCACTTCAACGCCATCGAGCATGCGCTCAACCATAGCGGTATACCCGCCAATCGGTATGCCCTGGTACCGATCGTTGAAGTAATTGTTATCGTAGGTAAAACGACACGGCAGCCGCTTGATGATCGATGCGGGCAAATCTTTGCAGTCGCGTCCCCATTGCTTTTCCGTATAGCCTTTCACCAAGCGTTCGAAGATGTCGCGACCGACAAGCGAGAGCGCCTGCTCCTCGAGATTGCGCGGCTCGCCGATACCTTCGGCGGCGATCTGCTCGGCAATCTTTGCCTTGGCCTCAGCTGGTGTAACCACGCCCCACATCTTCGAGAACGTGTTCATGTTAAACGGCATGTTGTACGTCACGCCCTTGTAATAGGCAATCGGACTGTTCACGTAGTTGTTGAATTCGGCAAAGCGATTAACGTAGTCCCAAACGTTCTTAAGTGACGTATGGAAGATATGAGCGCCATAGCGGTGAACTTGGATACCTTCGATATCCTCCGTGTACACGTTGCCCGCGATATGCGGACGGCGATCGATAACCAGCACGCTCTTGCCTGCCGCATGCGCTTCATGCGCAAACACCGCACCGGTAAGGCCAGCCCCAACAACCAGGTAATCATACTGCGCCATTGCGTTCCCCTTTCCTCTTTTCTACATGGAAGCGGGATCAAACCCCGATACCGCATTCCGAAAGCGTGACATCGAATCTGGCTTCACTGCCTCACCTTTACTGCACCTATTCGCTGTTCGGCGTATACGTGTAAGTTGGAACAGCGTGCTTTAAAGCCTCAAGCACCGCCTTGTCGCCGTCTTTCGCCGCAAGCTCCAAATCTGCAAGCCGCTCACCCACGTTGCTGAAGTGGGTCTCCTTACCTGCTGAGATCATGATGCCCTTCAGGCGCGTAGGAAGCGTATCTTCCTCATCCATCAGCAGCTCCTCGTACATCTTTTCGCCAGGACGCAATCCGATGTACTCAATCGCGATATCCTCACCCACGCGCAGACCCGACAGGGTAATAAGACTCTTGGCTAGGTCGACGATCTTCACAGGGTCCCCCATATCCAAGATGAATATCTCACCACCGCGCGCCATGCCGCCTGCTTGGATTACCAGACGCGATGCCTCGGGGATGGTCATGAAGAATCGCTCGATATCCGGATGCGTAACCGTGACAGGCCCGCCTAAGGCAATCTGGCGTTTGAAGATGGGGATGACGCTGCCGCTAGAGCCGAGCACGTTGCCGAACCGTACGGCCGCGAACACGGTTTTGGAGTTCTGGGCATAATGTTGAATCACCATCTCGCCCATGCGTTTCGTAGCGCCCATCACCGACGTCGGGTTCACAGCCTTGTCTGTGGATATGAAGATGAAGCGCGCCACGCCGAATTCGTCGGCCAAGCGTACAGCGTTGAGCGTTCCGAACACATTGTTGATTACGGCTTCGCGCGGGCACATCTCCATAAGCGGCACATGCTTGTGCGCAGCAGCATGGAAAACGGCCTCCGGACGATATTTCTCGAACACGGTGCGTAAGCGGCTTTCATCGCAAACGCTGCCGATCTCGACAATGCAATCGATATCGTCGTACGCAGCGAGGATCTCGCGGCGCAGGAGATAAGCGTCGTTTTCGTACATGTCGAAGATCACGATGCGCTTAGGCGCCACAGCGCACATCTGGCGGCACAGCTCCGAGCCGATCGAACCGCCGCCACCGGTCACGAGCACCGTCTTGCCCGAGATATACCCGCACACCAGGCGCGTGTTAAGCACGACCTCCTCGCGTCCGAGCAAGTCGGCGACATCCACCTCGCGCAGCGAGATGTCGCTGATTTCATCGACGCGCAGCTCGCGCACATTGGGAAGCGTGCGCAGCTGGCAATTGGTTTGCGTGCAGATGCCGTAAATGCGCTTACGTTGCTCGATGCTCGCCGACGGTATCGCCACGACGATCTGCTCGATGTCGAACCGATCAACCAGCTCAAGGATATCGTCGCTTGTCCCCATAACGCGCACGCCATGTATTCGCTGGTTCTGCTTGGCGGGATTATCATCGACAGCCGCGATAGGCTCGCCAGGCATCTGGGGATTCTTAGATGACATGCGATCGATTGCAAGCGAACCGGTTTCCCCAGCACCCACCACGAGCGTGCGCGGACGTTTGATGGGCTCAGTCTCGCGCTTGAACGTATTCTTCTTGGAGCGCATAACGCGAAACAGCATGCGCGCACCGCCCGCAAAGAAGATCATCAGGAACATCTCAACGAAATATACCCTGATGGGAAGCCATTGACCAAGCGCCCAGAGCAACACAGCCGTAACAAGTGTGCCTAAGCCCACCCCCATCACGATGCGTAGCGCATCATCGATCGAAGCATATTCCCAAAGGTTGTTGTATAAGCGGAAGATGGCGAAGAAGACCAGGTTGATGACCACGCCGATACCCAGCAGGAAATATATTTCGTGCGTGGCGAAAACCTCGTCGACCAGCCCCGTCAGACGCGATGCCAGGAAATACGCGAGGAAAGTCGCGGCGATATCCCACAGCATAA
>CAYOBD010000037.1:0-12873 GCA_964402005.1 uncultured Eggerthellaceae bacterium | reverse complement strand
CGTCCTCCGTCCCCGTTGTCGATGTGACAAGACCCTCCGTCCCCGTTGTCCCCGCTGCTCCGTTCTACACAGCCTGGCTATACCGCAGGCGCGAGGTGCGGTACAGCTCCTCTTGGAATGCGGGCGTAAGGTACTTGCCGCCGTCCACGAAAGAGAACAACGTTGGTCGCTCGGGATCGCAATACTTGGCTACGTAGTCACGCGCTATCCGCCGCTGCTCCTCCTCGGTTGTATTCGCCGGGTCGAAATCCTCAGGCAGAAACGCCATCACAATCTTGTCACCATACGCCTCGTAGAGGGCATCTGCATCGTTCACATTGGACTGCGGCATCCATATCTCCCAACCAGCAGCAACCATGTTCGGGACATTCTTGTAGTTGCAGCCGCAGCAGTGAAACTCTGCGCGCAAGCCGCGCGACTTCACATAATCGGTGAACCGCCTCATGGCTGGCACGATGATCTCCGCCGTGTATTCGGGAGCGATGAACGTATCCTTTGCGGATCCCCAGTCATCGTGTAGATATATGCCGTCGAGATGCTCATAGACCGCAATCGCATGGTCAACGATGTCGATGTACAAATCGGTTAAGCGCTCGAATAGAGCCTTCACAGCATCCTGCTGATCCTCATCGATCATGGCCACCGAGGCATCCTCGAAGCCCATGAACGATATCAGACGCTCGAAATACCCCGTGAAAATCCACATGCGGTTGAACGTGTCGCCGGTCAGGTAGGTGCCGTTGTTGATCTTGGCATTACCCTCCCAATCCCATGAGTCCACATCGGGAAACTGGACCACATCAGGCCAATCATTGGCATCGTCAAAAAGATACGGCACACCCGGTTTCTCCATGCTTCCCATGGCGGCGGGGACGAATTCCCACTCCACGCCGAACATGTCCGGGCCGCCAGCCTGCGTGAAGTTGTCGATATGCTGTTCTTCCATAACGAAGCCGCGCGCCACGTTGTCAGGGATGATGATCGGATTGAACTCTTTCATCTCCAAACCGAGCAGCTGCCAAGCGGGTTGCCGATCGTAGAGCGAAACGGCTGCGTCGCGCATACTGAAAGGATAATTGAACAAAGTAATCTCGGGAAGAAACCCAGATGCCGGGATTTTGCCGACAGGCTTCATCTCCGATTCTTCGAATTTGGGTATTGTCATTTCTTCAACCTCTCTACGAGAATGCGGAACGCGAGATCAAGACGACCTTCATTCACATTCGCGCTTGCTAGCCCGGAAAGTTCATCGGTGGGTCGGCCGGCGCATGGGCGCCCAGAATCTCGTCACTCACCTGGTTGATGGCCTTCTGTACCGCCTCGTAGACGCCCGGGAAGGTGCTCTCGAAACCAGCAGCGGTCAGACACGGGATGAAGTAATACACGCCGCAGTCGTTCACGAGCTTGCGCGTCCACTCCAAGATGCCCTCATAAGTCCAGCCGTCCTTGTCGAACTTGCCGTTGTCGATACCGCCCATGAACGAAATCTGGCCGCCGTAGGTCTTCACCAGTTCGGGAACGTTGTTCTCGGATACGGGCCCCTGCCAGATGTCCATGCCCATCTCGATGAAGTACGGAACGAGCGTCGCACTCCATGCATCGTTGTGATGCATGATGAGCTCGATGCCGTTGTCATGCCAAAAACCATAGTAGCGCTTATAGGCCGGCAGGAGGAACTCCTCGAACACCTGCGGTGACATCATCGTGCCGATTTGCGTGCCGAAGTCGTCGCTATGGAACAGCACATCGGGATGCAGACGCGCAATCTGCTCTTTGGCAAGCTCGATATGCCAGTCGGTTACAACCTCGATCAGGTCATGCATGCACTCTGGCTCCTCGAGGAAGTATGCGAGCGTATCCTCGATGCCAATGCAGCAATGGATCTTCTCGAAGATGCCCTGGATGGTCTCGACGGCCACGAACTTCTCGTTGCGGTCGACTGTCGAGTCGATCATCGTGCACATCCCCCATGCCTCGTCGGGATAAGCATGCGGATCAGGCAGGTGCAGCTGCTCTTCCCATTTCGTGATATCGGTGATCACGCGATCTTCAGGCGCGTCGATCGGGAAAGGCCCGGGGGCGTCTTCGGGCCAGCCGATGGTGAATCCCCATGAAGATTTGCCCGAAGTACCCGGACGGCACATGCCCACCGAATCCATTACGACGGGGTCGGGAACCCCGGCGATGAAGTGGCGCATGTTCACCAGGTATTCGGGGGTGCCGCCTCGTATCGTCTCAAGCAGGTTTTCACGCGGTGTCAGCATATGCGTTCCTTTCTATCCAGCGAATCGTCGCTCCCGCGCCATACGGTCCCGTACGGCAATTCGCAAACGTCCGTACAATCAACCTGCCCCATGCAGGACAGGCCAGAATCACTCCCGCTTCAACGGGAAATCACCGATGTTGAGGCTCTTATCGAGCTCGACAGGAACCTCAACGCGCTCATATCCTTCGGCTTCGATGGCAACGGTATAGCATCCCGGATCAAGTCGCCTAAACCAGAAATCGCCGAAGTTGTCCGAAACGGTCTCCATGCTCGCATCGCCCGAAAGCGTAATGCGGGCCCCCTCGATGACCTCGTCGATCTCGGGATCCCACACTTCGCCGCCGATGAACAGATGGGGCATGTTGATGTAGAACACATGCGGCCCCCTGCTGCGATCGACCATGGTTTCAGCGGCTGCGATCTCATCAGCGAAATCCTCAGCCTCGCCGAATCGCAGTGCGCCGGTTGCGCAGATATCGACGCAACGCGGCTCCTGGCCCTCGTCGATGAGATGCTGGCAGCCCGTGCACTTCTGGGGGATGTTCAGCTCGGCGTTCCAATAGACGGCATGCGCATCGCAAACGTCAACCAGATCCTTGCGGCCCTCGGCCTTGAACGGATCGATGATGACCATGCCGTCATCACTGCGATAGACGCACTCGGGCGCATAGGCCAGAAGTTTGCACTCGTCGCAGTGATTGCAGAACAGGGGCGTGTATTCAACACGGACCTTGGGCACTTGCCCATGATCGGTCTGGACCATCTTGCACCAGAACTGACCAGTATCGGGCTGAGGCTTCGCGTAAGGCGGCCATTCATTGTCTACATGTTCATCTTTGCAGGCAAGCTGGCAGCCATAACAGCCATTGCATTTGCTCGAGTCGAAAACGATCACCTTTGCCATGGCTATCACCCCTCTTCCCCGACGATCCAATTGCCGATCATTACGCCGCTGGCGTTGAACGCGCGCCCGAACGCTTCGGGGTACCGTGCTGCCAGCTGGTCGGCATCGGCTTTCTCGAAATCGACGAGATAGCCGCTGGTGACCTCGGCGCTGGTGTTGCGGCCGGCAGGCTCTGTCGGCGCGATCAGATTGTTCGCGCCGCCGCGATCGGCTTTGCCGACCACAATGGGGTCGATACGCGCACCGTGGTCCTGGTAAATGATTCCGGGCATGATGCGTTCGGTGACGTAGGCGCCGCCGAGCACCCAGCCGCGATCGTTGAATATCCTGACGATATCGCCGTCGACAATACCCTTAACTGCGGCATCGACCGGGTTGATCCACACGGGCTCGTACAAGTACCCATCAGAACCTTTGACCTTGCAGGTTTCGATTTCGCGCAGCCACGAAATGTCATCCATGTTCGCATGCACGCGCCAGCGCGGATGGTTCGAGACAATCAGGTAGGGGAATTGCTTCGCCCGCTCGGTCATCAGCGACTCGCTCAGGCGATCGTCTTTGGGAATATACTGAGCATATGGAGGACGCGAATCGTCGCCGGGGAAATAATGCTCGAGCGTCGTCGAGTAGAACTCGAGCTTGCCCGACGGGGTCTGCAGCGGATGGGCCTCCGGATCCTCCGCAAACGGTGCGAATCCGCGGATGTCGTCTTTCCAATCCTCGGCGGTCGCAGCAGCGTAGTAACCCTTCTCGCAGAACTCCTCCCAGCTGATGAACTGCTCGCATCCGGAATGCTCAAAGCCCTCGCGAATCCATTCCTCCTCGGTCTTGCCCCCGGTGTATTCCTCGTAAAGGCCCATGCGCTTGGCGATTTCGCCCACCACCTCGTAGTCGCTCAGCGATTCGCCGCGCGGCTCGATGCATCGAGGCTCGATCATCATGATGTTCGTATAGCCATTCGAGGTGTCGACACAGATGTCGCGCTCCTCGAACTTGGTGTTGACCGGCAGCAGGATGTCAGCGTATACGCAGTCGTTTTCGAACCAGGGATGCTGAATGAGCACGAACTCGATCTCGGGTGATTTGACCGCCTCGGCAAGCGAATAGCCGCCGTTCCAACATGTGGACCAACAGGGCGTATCGCTCCAGATCATATGGACGCGCGCGCCGCCGCTCTCCACGGAGGGATACTGATACTGAACGAACTGGTCCTGCTTGGGCCAACCAGCTATGCCGGTGCCGTACCAGGTGAGCGGATGCTCTAGCGTCCAGTCACCCATGAGGGCCTTCGGAATGAGCGTCTTGGGGATGAACGATTTGCGAATATCCCAAGCTCCTGGCGCGTTGTAATCCAGGGCACGATAAGCCGCGGCCGGCATCATGTAGAGTTCGCTTCGCGGATTGGGAATCTGCGTCGGAATGCCGAAGATGCCCCATTCAGCCAGCTTCATCACGTTGCGGCCGGACTTGCCCAAGCCCTGCATGCCCATAAGCTCGACTTCCATGCGGCCCGGTTCGCTGGAGAACTGAGAGCGGATAAGCGAGCCGCCGTTGACATGGCTTATGGACGTGGCCTGCTCGTACCATGCCTTGGCGAGCGCCTTGATCTGCCGGGATGGAACGCCGCAAATCTCCTCAGCCCATTTCGGAGTTTTGGGTGTGCCGTCGCCCTCGCCCATGACGTAGTATTTCAGCCAATCGAAACCGATAACATGGGTATCGACGTATTCCTTGTCGTACCAATCGTTGACGATCCACGTATAGGCTATTGCCAAATGCAGTGCCACGTCGGTGTTGGGCCGCACGGGAATCCATTTGTCGGCATGCACGGCGCAGCCGTAGTTGACATCAGGGCAGATGTAAATCTGCTTGATGCCGAGCTCGGTGAGCCAGAAGCACCAGCGGCTCGGAAGCTGGCCGACCCATCCCCACGGCGTGGTTTCCGCATCGCATCCCCAGTGCAGCAGATACTTGGAATTTTCGGCTATGTCGAGCAGCAACATGCCGATATCGCCCTCGCCCACGGGGTCGCAGCCCCACACGTGCTTGGCGCCCCAATACCAACCCTCCCAACTATCGGGATTGCGCGCCTGGAACGTGAAGCCGCCCAGCATTGACATGAGCCGCATCTGACAGCCGTGAGTCGCATGGACGGTCTTGGTTTCGCCATGGCCATCGCCCTGGCACAGCACTGCGTAGTATCCGTATTGCTCGCCGATGCGTCTAAGCTCGGCTTCGATGATGTCAAGGGCCTCGTCCCATGAGATCTCGACGTATTTGGATTGCCCACGCGTCTCGGGATGGCGATTTCCATCGGGATCCCAATCGATGCGCTTCATCGGCCGTAGGATGCGATTATCCGAATACGCACGCTTCTTGTAGACGAGCGCGAACGGCGGGATGTCGCTTTTAAGCAACGCAGGCAGCTTTTTGCCGTTGACCTCAAGGGTCCATGGACGCAGCTGCTCTTCGGTGTATTCCCTATCGAAATGGAAGCCGCGCGTCCTGATGATCCTGCCGTCTTTGACGTCTATCTCAGATGAGAGGGCACCCATGCCGAAGCCGCCCAGACCGAGCGTCTTGTAGTAGGTTTTGGTGTCCATCTGCCTTCTTCCTCACTCGTCTTCTTCAATCATGCGCCTATGCGGCCATGTGCCCCATCGGCCCACGGCCGCATAGGCGCGCAATGTGCGGGGTGCATTGCGCCCCGCCGCGCGCCCCGCCGTTGAACGAGCAGCTCCCATCCCCAACTTAGGCGCCCCGCTGTACCCGCAAGCGGGCTACACAAGCGGAGCGGGGCGCCTTTAAGGAGGGATCTACTTCTCAAGCGGGAAATCTCCCACGTTCAGGCTCTCGGTCAGCTCAATGTCCAACTCACGCCCCTTGAAGCCTTCGGCTGCAATGCTCAAATGGTACGAGCCGGGCAGCAGGCCGCGGAACCAGAAGTCGCCGTAGTCGTCGGTCAACTCGGTGCGGCTTACGCCTTCGCCCTCGATCGTCACCTTCGCACCCTCGATGATCTCGTCTTCCTCGGGATCCCACACATCGCCGGCCACGAACAGATGCGGCAGATTGATGTAGTACACATGCGGGCCCACGGCAGGATCGACGAAGAACTCGGCATCCTTCAGCTCGTCGGCGAACTCCTCGTAATCGCCGAAACGCAACGCGCCGGACACGCACAGGTCAACGCAGTGCGGCACTTCTCCGCGATCGACCAGATGTGCGCAGCCCGTACACTTCTGCGCGATGCCGAGATCGTCGTTGTAGTAGATGTAGCCGTACGGGCAGGCATCTTCGATGCCCTCGACGCCCTTGGCATTGATCGGGTCGATGATGACCAGACCATCTTCACGCTTGTAGATCACCTCGGGGAACGCCTCGATGCACGGGGCATTCTCGCAGTGGTTGCACAGCATCGGCTTGTACTCAACACGCACGCGCGGGGTCTGACCGTGGGTGGTCTCCTGGACTTTGCACCAGAAATGCCCGACTTCGGGCTGGGACAGGGAGTACGGGAGCCAATCGTTGCCGACGGTCTCGTCCTTGCAAGCGAGCTGGCAGTTGTAGCAGCCGTTGCACTTGCTCCCATCGAACACAAATACTTTCATGATGGTTCCCCCTCTCTAAACCAGCCAGTTGTCGATATCCACGCCTTCAGGACCGAACGAACGCGAGAAGGGCTCGGGATACTGCTTGGCCAACTCGAAAACGTCGACAGCCTCGATGCCCACCAAGAAGCCGCTGGTGACCTCGCCGACAGCATTCTTCGAAGACGTGTTCGCCGGGCAGATCAGGTTGTTGGCGCCTCCGCGGTCAGCAAAGCCGGGGATGATGTAGTCGACGCGTGCGCCATGATCCTGCAACAGGGTGTGGCGCGCGATGCGCGGGGTAACCATGGCAGCGCCCATGACCCAACCGCGCTCGTTGAACAGCCTCACAACCTGGCCATCTTCAATGCCAAGCTCTTCAGCGTCGACAGGGTTGATCCAAACGGGCTCGTAGAGATAGCCGTCCGGGCCCTTGATCTTGCAGGTCGGGATCTCGCGGATCCAGATGCTGTCATCCAGCTGCGCATGAACGCGCCAGTGCGGATGATTCGATACGAGCAGGAACGGATAATCCTTGGCGCGGTCGCACGTCAGGCGCTCATGATGCGATTCGCTCTCCTCGATGAAATGCGGGACGGGCGGACGCTCCTGGTCGTCCGGGAACCCATTTGCCAGAGCATCGGAGTAGAAGCATACCTTGCCAGTCGGAGTCGACAGCGGATGGCCCTCAGGATCCTTGCAGAATTCTTCGAAGCCGCGCGGGTCCTTCTCCCAATCCTTCTTCGTGGGAACGACCCAATAGCCCTTCTCGCGGAATTCCTCGTAGGATACGTAATCGGGCATGCCGCTCATCGCCCAGCCCTTGTACATGCTATCCTCGACAATCTCATCGAAGGTCTTCTTGCGCTTGGGCTCAGCCTCATCGAAGCCCTCGTCGACCAGGCCTTCGGCGTTGCCGCCGGAAAATACGGCGCTCTTGCCTTCCTTCTTGCCCTCGGTGTACTTGATGTACACGTCATCGCCGAACGTCTCGGCGATCATGCAGGAAATCTCGAAGTCGGTCTTGGACTCGCCGATGGGCGCGATCGCCGGCTCCATCGAAGCTGCGATGGTAAAGCTGCCGGACCAGTTGTCGATGCCGAAGTCCTGCTCCTCGAAACTCGTGTTCACGGGCAGCAGGATGTCGGCGAACTTGCAATCGTTCTCGAACCACGGATGCTGGACGAGCACGAACTCGATGTTGTCGGTGCGCAGAGCCTTGGCCATCTCCATGCCGTTGTTCCAGCAGGTTGACCAGCACGGGGTATCTGACCAGATCATATGGATGGGCTTGGCACCCGCCACCGGGTACTGGTACCACAGGAACTGATTCTCGGGCGGGAAGCACGGATCGGGGAACGAATACCAGTAAAGCGGGTTCTCCTCGGTGTAGTCGCCCAAAAGCGCCTTCGTGATGAGCGTCTTGGGAATGAACGAGGGCTGCAGGCCCATCATCCAGCCATGGTAGGCGCCCATCTGGAAGGGCATGAACTCGGGCATGGGATGCGGCGTTGCCATGGGCTCGCCGAACATGCCCCACTCCATGAACTTCAGTGCGTTGCGACCGGGCTTGCCCACACCCTGCATGCACAGCAGCAGGGTTTCGAGACGGGCGGGCTCATGCGAGTAGCACGAGCGGATGTACGAACCGCCGTTGCCATGTCCGATCGACGTGGGTTTTTTGGCCCACGAACGCGCGATGGCTTTGATGATGCGCGACGGGACGCCGCAATGCTTCTCGGCCCACTTCGGGGTCTTGGGCTCGCCATCCTCCTCGCCCAGGATGTATTTGAAGAACTCCTCGGGCTTGGTGGCATGGGTTGCAACGTATTCCTTGTCGTACAGATCCTCGGTCAGCCATACGTAAGCGATGGCGCATTGCAAAGCAGCATCGGTGTTGGGATAGATCGGTATCCACTTGTCGTTGTGGACGGCGCAACCGTAGTTCACATCGGGCGAGATGTAAATCTGACGGATGCCGATCTCATGGAAGTAGCGGCACACATGGTCGGCCATCATGCCGCCCCAGCCCCACGGAGTTGTCAGAACGTCGCAGCCCCAAACGAGCAGGGTGTCGGTGTTCTCGGCCGTGTCGAGCCACAGGTTATTCTGGTTACCCTGACCCAGCGGCTGCTGGCCCCAAGAGTGCTTGGCACCCCAGCACCAGCCCTCCCAGCTATCGGGCTGGCGCGCTTGGAACGTATAACCGCCGAAGATGTTGAGCAGCTCGGTGAACGTGCCGTGCGGTCCATGGATGCACTTGCACTCGCCATGGCCGTCGACCTGCGCGAGGATCGAGTATGGACCATACTCGTCAAGCACGCGCTGAAGCTCGTCATGGATAATCTCGAGCGCCTCATCCCACGAAATGCGCTCGAACTTAGCCTCGCCGCGGGTCTGCGGATTGCGCTCGCCCTTCGGATCCCAGTCAACGCGCTTCAGTGGATGCAGGATACGGTTCTTCGAGTACACGCGGTTCTTGTAGACCAAGCTCAGCGGAGGGGTCATGTAGCGATGCTGCGCCTCGAGCGTCTTGCCGCGCGCAGTAATCTTCCACGGCCTCAGGTCTTCCCAGTTGTACTTTTTATCGTATTGCAGAGGACGGATGCGAACAATCTTCTCACCGTCTATGTCAACTTCGCAGGTGTTCGCACCGCAGCCACCGCCCATATAGCCGGCAGCCTTATAGATGGTTCTTTCCTGCATTCACTCTCCTCTCTCTCGTTTTCGCAAACGTACACAAGAGGAGATGGAAAATCGCACGGGTTTACAGAGAGCGAAGAGGGGGCGCTTCTGCATGTGCAACGATAGCAAAGAAATACGTATAAGTAAATACGTATTTTCGTATAACTCCATCATCATTCATGCTACTATGAATATACATATATTACTGTGTGTGCGCAAATTACGTAAACATGCATTCGTTGGCGAGAGAAAGGATGGGGATCAAGCGGGTTGGTTCGATTGGGCGCGAAGGGGGATATGCATGGCATTGAGCGCGTCCGATGGTCGTTATAAGGTAAAGGGAGGTAATAATGACAAGTAAGGATACAGCGCGTCCTGTTGCATTCACTGCAGCGTTCGCTGTCTGGATGGTCTCATTTACGCAGTTCGGCGGCGCCGCCGTCACACCTGCAATCTTCGCAATGAACATGGTGTTCGCAGACCAGCCCCTGTGGATGGTCACGCTCATCAGCACTTTGCCGTCACTCACAACGATTCTGGGCTGCTTCTTGTTCGCAGTCGTGACCAAGAAGATCTCGTTCAAGAAGGTGGCTATAGTCTCGCTTGCAATCTACGCCATCTTCGGCATGATTCCGGCGTTCTGGAATGATTCGCTGGCAGGCATCCTGGTTTGCCGCGCTCTCACCGGTCTGGGCATCGGCTTCATCATGCCGCTCGGCGCCACGTGGTTCCTGCGCGCGATCCGCGACCGCAACCAGCGTGGTTCCTACATCAGCTGGAACCTGGCCATCGGCTCCGTCGGCTCCGTCATCATGACGATCCTCGGCGGCGTGTTGGCTGGCATCAGCTGGAACTACACGTTCCTGGCCTACATCTTCGTCGTCCTGTCTCTCGTGATCGTGGTCATCTTCTTCAAGGAGCCGCCGTCGGTTGAGGAAATCATCGCAGAGGAAGGCGTCACGAGCGGCGCTGAGTTCGAGTCCGCCAAGCGTGCTAAGCTGAGCGGCGCTGCCTGGTTCATCATCATCGCCTACTTCGTGTTCCAGCTGGGCGCCTGCACTTCCATGAACATGGGCTCCGTCCTCATGGCTGTCCGCGGCCTCGATGTTGCACTTATCGGCACGCTGCTGTCCCTGTTCACCGTCGCAACCGCCATCTTCGGTTCGTTCGGCGGCGCGATGATCCGCAAGCTCGCCAAGTTCTGCACCCCGCTCTTCATCCTGGTAAGCGCCGTCGGTTGCTTCCTGATTGCATTCGGCAACTCCATCCCGATGTTTGCGGTGGGCTATTTCGTGCTCGGCATCGGCGCCATGATGAACGGCCTCGTGAATTTCGAAATGGGCCTGGTTGTCAAGGCTGCGGCCATTTCCTGGGCAATCTCCCTGCTGATGGTTGTCACCAACCTCGGCAACTTCTGCAGCTCGTTCTTCCTGGGTGCTCTGCAGGCCATCGGCGGCCCGAGCGTGGGCGTTGAGTTCCCCGTGCTCGTCAGCGGCTTCATGCTGATTGCCTTGGCAGTCGTCTTCCTGATCTACACCAACACCAACAAGCAGGCGTGGGGCAAGGAAGCCATGGAGCAGCGCGCAAGCATGCCCGGCCCCGGCGGCCCCGGCGGCCCTGGCGCCCCTGCCGATGCTCCTGTTGACGAAGCGGTCAACGAGTAGCATTTCGTTTTTCCCGTATAACCCCTGCGGATTCGCGTATTCGCGCGAATCCGCAGGATGTGGACGCCCTCCCCTTGCGAGGTGCAGATACATCCTTACACAAATGAAAGGCATGCGTTATGGACAACAACCCCGCTTTCCCCGGGCCTGAGGGAGTCCCAGCAGATATGCCCGGCTTCCCCGATGCGGGCGGTCCTAGGGGCGGACCCGATGGTCCTGGCGGTCTTATGGGCGGACCCATGGGCGGTCCAGGCGGTCCAGGCGGCCCAGGCGGTCCAGGCGGTCCCGGCGGTCCCGGCGGTCCAGGCTTTCCGCCGCCTGAGCCTATAGAGCGCAACGAAGAGTGCATCAAGCGCCAAGATCTGATCCTGAAGACCATGAACGGCGAACACACCGAGCGTACGCCCATGATGTGGGCAGGCGACGTCGCTCTGTTCCGCTACGTTAAACCGGATCTTACATTCAAGCAGATCCTCGAAGGATACGGCGAGTGCATGGAGCTGCTCGTAGACGAGGTGCTTCCGAAGTTCCCCGAACTCGACATGCTCGAAGCTTGCGGCATGAGCCCGCGCAACCTGGGTGCTCCCTTCCTGGTGCAGACGATGCTTCCCGGGCGCGATTTGCCCGATGATGTCATGTGGACGCTCAAGTTCGACCATTCCTTTACCGAGGATATCTACAAGACCATCATCGACACCGGATGGGGCCCGTTCTTCGCCCAACAGGTCTTTGGCCGCCTGGGTTACGATCCAGCCGTTATGGGCATGGAGATGGGCAACGCCAAGAAGTACGGGACGATGCTGCGCAACAGCGGCATGCCGTTCAAGGTGGGCGGCGGCCCGATGGCTGCACCGTTCGACACGTTGGCATTCGGACGCGGGCAAGAGAACTTCTACATGGACATGTATGAGTACGAAGACGAAATCGTCGAATGCATGTCAGTAATGATGGAGTCCGACCTGGCAATGATGAAAGACAGCGTCATCGCCGAAGTCGCGCAAGCCGCCGAAGTCGGCGAGAAGGTCATGTACTGCGTCATTCCGTGCGTCAACGCGAACTGCGACATGCTCAGCCGTGAGCAGTTCGAGATTTTCGGATGGCCGCTCATCGAGCGCGAAGTCAACTTCCTGCTCGACCTGGGATGCGTCGTGCGCCTGCACATGGATTGCAACTGGACGAAGTTCCTCGACTACTTCACGGACTTCCCCAAGGGCAAGATCATCTTCGACACTGACGGATCCACGGATCTCGAGAAGTGCCGCGACATCTTAGGGCCCGTGATGGCGTTCACCGGCACTGTTCCACCGGCCGTGCTCGCCATGGGCACGCCTGACGAAGTGTACAAAACGGTGCGGGAGCAGATTGAGACGCTCGGCGACAGCTTTATCGCCTCGCCGTCTTGCACGATTCCTGCAAACGCGCCCAAGGAGAACATCGACGCAATGTACGCTGCTGCGATTGATTAGGATTGCGCGTGCCTGCCCTCTGTAGGCAGGCACGCGCGCATTTGCACGAGGGAGAGGCGAATGCAAAGCGCAACTGACATAGCAGAGAAATTTTTCGGAGGAAGCAAGCGAAAACGCAACCTCTGCAAGACTGCGATCGTCATCAGCAGCATCGATGCGCAGGTGCATGTTGCCCTCTACATCCCCATCCTCGGCCTCATCGCCCAAACCTTCACCGACCAGATGGCGATGGTCAACTTCGCCTTTTCAATCACCTCGGGCGTTATGGTTGTATTCATTTTCATCAGCGGCTTCCTAG
>CAYOBD010000036.1:0-12954 GCA_964402005.1 uncultured Eggerthellaceae bacterium | reverse complement strand
CTGGTACTCGTCATAGTTCTTGCGCGATCGTGCGAACGCAAGCGCCTCAAGGCCGTTAAGCTGTTTCTCTCCCTCGTCAAGCACGACCCTGCGGCCCTCCATCCACTGATCAATCGGAGTATTCACGTATACCGTCACGCCTCCGATCGCGTCGACAATCTCGTCGAGGTCGTCGAAGCTCAATGCCACATAATGGGAAATATCCGCCCCAGTCAGCTCTGAAACGGCCTTCACCGCCTCCTCTGCGCCGCCCTCGTAGTAGCAGTCGTTGATTTTCGTAACAGTCCCATCAGGCTTGACATACATCGTGTCACGCGGGATCGATACCATCGTTACGACTTTGCCCTTCGGATCCACGCGAACAAGCATTATCACGTCAGAGCGCTGATATGTCGGTTCACCAGCCCCCGCATTCGCGGATTCCGGCGAATCTCCGCCCAACACCAGCATATAGAAAGGTTCGTTGAAAGTCGTCGGCTTCAAAACATTGGACGCCGAGGTGCGCTCGCTTTTCTCAAGCGTGCTGTCAAGCATGCCCGTGTACACGAAGAATCCGACGGCGCAGATCGCGATGAGCGCAATCAGCACGCCGAGGAATATCTTCAATCCGCGACGGCGCTTTTTCGGCTTCTTCTTATCGCTGCGCACCTTGCTGCGCCCTTTTTCAGGCATATCGAATGAGCGCAGACCTTCCGCTTGCCCCTTGTTCGATTTTCCGCCATTGTGACCGCTGCGATTACCTACGCCGCCAACCTCTTCCACTTGAAGCGGAGATTGCAATGCTGTGTGTCCGGAACGCGACTGCATCCTTTCAGCATAAGGATCGTACTCGGCAATATCGCTGAACGTTGAGTAGCCCTGGGTCGGATTGATGGAATTCCCATCGGAATCTGGAAAAGCCGTGGTAAACGGACGCGTGTAATTCTCTGCCGCATCGGGCTGGAAAGGGTCGGCGACCCCCACCGATTCCACCGTGTACTCTTCGGGGGCATGGCCTATGACCATCTTATCGAATCCAGAAAGATCCGCGCCGCTATCGAAGGGAACCGTATCCGGGGCTCCCACTTCGGAGATGATGTAGTCATCGCTTCCGCGATACGAAACACGACGCGCATGACGTCCGCCAGAATGCGCAGGCGTCTTCCCGTTTGCATTTTTCTGTACGTTGTCGCCATCGGCGCTTAAGCGAGCCACCGTGCCGCCTTCCTCGTTTTTTCTCGAATTTAAATGTTAGCACGCCGACATATAGGCACTAAAAACTGAATACATTCTCCAAGCGGAACGATTTCACCTGATAAACGGATTGCACACTGCACCTTAAACTTGCTTCTGCGACAACGAGAACCATACCCAACCGAGGATAAGCGGGCATCCGAACAGCATAGGCAGCACGTAGCGTGGCGAAGCGACAGGGCAGATGAGCAGAAGTGCGAAGCATACGATCACGGGGAAGATTCCAAGGATAAGATGGGGTTTCCCAGAAGCATCGTTTCGAGGCGCTTCACCCAATGTTGCCCTCCCGCTTTCCATGCAGCGCTTGCGCTTTCGAGCATAGAGCACTGTTACGACAGATAGGAATGGAATCCATCCTCCGTAGAATCCCGTAGTGAAAAACAGGGATATCACCGGCAAATCGCTAAACGCACTCTCGGGCGATTTCTGCATCAGATAGTCCATCGCCTCAACTTGGGCTTGCGGATGCTCGATATCCACGGCAAATCCCGTGCCCATGCTGCTGTAAAGCTCAGCGCGCCGCGAGAAACTATTATCCGTATAGCTCGTGAACTTCATAAAGGGGATGTAGAGCATGCCGGTAGTGGTAGCTGTGGTGCGCAGGTACACATCGGGATGACGCAACCCCGCTGACGCCCATACTTTCATGAAACGAACGATATCCTCCGTGGTGGCCTCAGGATGAAACGAGTTCTTGGCTCCGTCCGCCCGATACGGTTCGAAGTTCCAAAGAGC
Organism: uncultured Eggerthellaceae bacterium; assembly: GCA_964402005.1. Lineage (GTDB taxonomy): Bacteria > Actinomycetota > Coriobacteriia > Coriobacteriales > Eggerthellaceae > CAYOBD01. The sequence continues at coordinate 10,986 of CAYOBD010000036.1, read as the reverse complement.
GCTTTCGACGCCAAACACAGCTTCAACGTCTGCCATTTCCTCTTCGGAAAGAGCTTCAGGATCTTCTTTGATTAAAGCGGTTACTTGCTGAATCGCAGGACCGAGCATCTCCTGCCGCCCACCCGAGGCAATACCTCCCACAGCGACAGAGGCTGCCGCGGGGAGCACAAACGAAAAGAGCACGATGCAAGCGACCGTCCCCGCCACGATACGCACCCTCCGGCCGCGCAGCACGCAGAACAGGGCAGCAACGCATAGCAGCAGCACGATCAACCCGAGCTTCTTGGTTAATACGCACAAGCCACCCAGCACAAAAAAAGCCACCAGCGCGCCCCTCCTGTCAAGCAGTGCGCCACGCGTGCGGGCAGTCTCCATCCAAAGAAGCAACCATGGCAGGAAGAACATCAGATAAGTCGAGTCTTTTAGTACCGTTGCCGCATATTGGGGAATAAACGGGAACAGCGCGCAAAACGCGCAGGCAGCAATGCGTACCGGATACGGAACGCTCAAACGCTCTAGATAGCATACGGAGGCCCCAAGACAACCAGCAAGAACAGCGCTCTGCACGACGACAAACAAGAAGACACCGGCCTCTTGGGCACCGATTGTATAGCCTATTTGCCAAAACCAACCGTAGAGCAGCGTATCGAACCAGGGATGGTGGTCAATCATCTCTGCATCGATCGAAATCCACTCCGTCGGATAGAATGTCGGCGCAGTCGTCTGGTACTCATAGAGCTGATCGTATGTGTCTACGGTAAGGCACCCTGGAAATGTAACGTACATGACGGGTATCCAAAACACGAAGATGACAAGTGCGCACGCAAGAACATCGCGACGCCCGAACGTAAGCGGGAAGCGACGCCATTCGCGGACTGCTCCAAGTTTCGCCGCAACCCTATCGAATCGTGTGAAGAACAGATACGCCACCGCGCCAAGCAGGCAAGCAATCACTGCGGCAACCGTATATGATGCAAGTCCGTCCTCAGGAAGCCAAGCGGCGAATGGCTCATCCTGGTTTATTCCGATCGCCTCAACTACACTGCGCGCATAAGAAGATATGCAGAGGGATATGAACAATCCGACCGCGATTGCGATAGCGAAGCCCAGCGCACGGCCATCTATCTTCTTGGCTCGCAATGCCACGCGCAATCCCCTTCGCATTTCCTGCATGCCGCCGCAGCGGCCAATTCCATCGGTGAAAGTATACCGTTCTCCATTGCATGAGGCGCTTTCTGCACCTCCCAGTTGTGCAGACGTTGAGGATTTCCACAGCACCCGCACAGCCTCATTTCCGCAAAAACGTAAACGGGCGTTTACGTTTCACTCAAAATTTCACAAATAGGCTAGGCAAATCCATTGCCCAATACAGTCTCGAAGTGATTGTTGTGCGCTGATTGATAGAATCCTCTCAGGAGGGGCGACATCAGGGTGCGCGTCCTGGCCGGGCGGCCCGACCACCCCTCCCAAGAAGACATCGACATTGTATCCGATTCACATGCGATATAACGATCCCACGGCGGGGACACGATAGCCTCGCAGATTGCCAAACAGCACGATAACCCGCGAGCCTACCGTGCCGCCCCTTTCCTCCGAACCATCGCATCGCGCACGAATCGGCTAGAATGATGCAGATGGAAGAGCAAGGGTCAGATAACGTCATGCGCCGCGGCGCATCAAAGACGCGCCGCGCGGTCTATGCGCTTGTGCTCTCAGCGCTATGCACGCTGCCTGTTTTCACAATGATCTCCTCTTCGAGCGATGCTTACCTCGCATCGCTTCCCTGCCTCCAGATCGCCGGCGATTCATGCCGCGCTTTCGGCTATGCATTGGCAACCGTAGGCTTCATCTGCATCGCCGCAGGTTCCTATGTAATATTTGGAAAGGGGTCGGCCTGGCTTGATCGTTGCGACACCATCCGCATGCCGAAGCTATTCGGCACCGCTTTCACGCGCAAGGGCGTATTGGTTACCGCGGCCATCATCTTCATCTGCTGGATACCTGTCTTAATCGCGCTCTATCCCTGTGCTACGACTACCTATGATACGATTGATGAACTCTACCAGGCATTTTCTGAGCCGCCACTATGGTATTTCTCGACGGACACCGTAGTGGATGCATCGCTGATCGATCATCACCCGTGGTTTGATACGCTCGTATTCGGCGCTTTCGGGTGGCTCGGCCGCTCGATGGGATCGGATTCGCTGGGCCTATTCCTATACGGCATCGTTCAAACGGCTTTGACTTCGCTCATGTTGGGTGCCGCTATCTGCTATCTGGAACGTCTTCGCGTACCGCCCGTCCTGCGCCTCTGCGCACTCGTGATCGTAATCCTGTTCCCGGTTTTCCCGGCAACAGCTGACACTATGCAGAAAGATTCGTTATTCTCCCTGGCCTTCCTCGTATACGCGATGATGTACCTTGAAGCATTCCGAACCAAAGGTGAAGCACTCAAAAGCAAGCGCTTCCTCATCGGCTTCGCCGTCGCAGCGGCGCTCTGCATCCTGACAAAGAAAACCGGTGTTTACGTCACAGGTGCAAGTGCACTTGTGATGCTTATCGCACTACGCGGCGTACGCTTGCGCGCACTCGTCGGATTCGCCGCGCCCGCAGCCATATGCGTGTGGCTGCTGCCAGCCGTGCTATTCGGCCCATTGAACATCGCCGAGGGTGGAAGCCAGGAGATGCTCGGCATCTTGTACCAGCAGACGACGACCGTGCTCAAATATGACCCGGACAGCGTAAGCGACGATCAGCGCGAAGCCATCGACCGCGTGCTCGACGTTGAAGCGGCAGTGCGCGACCACAAGCCCCATAGCACCGACTACGTGAAGCAATGGGCGCGCAGTGACGCGGAAGCCGACGACTATGCAGCATTCCTTTCGGCATGGGCCGCTTTGGGCGCCAGCCATCCTGAGCTGTACATGCAATCAATGGCGCAATGCTTCACTCCGCTGCTCGTGCCGAGCAAGAGCCTGATCGTCAACACAAATGTAAGCCAGAAAGGCGTCGAGTACTACGCTTCGCACGCCGCCGCCATCGGAGGAGAATTCCATCTTGATGCCGAAAGCCCCGCCGGAACCCAAGCGATTGCGAATGCGCTGTATTCGTTCTACCTGTATGTATTGCGCACGGTGCCCGTATTCTCGCTGTTCTGCACGATGGGATTCTATGACTTATGGATTCCTTTGGCCGTTTTAGCCGCTGTTCTTTACTCGCGCAGGAGACGCGACGCCTGCGCGCTCGCGCCCATCATATTCAGCGCTTTGTTCCTCATCATTTCACCGACAGCCCTCGCCCGCTATGCGATCTGCATGGTGTTCGTAGCCATTCCCGCAATCGGCTGGGCAATCCGCTGCTTGCGCGAATCGCGTGTTCAATAAGCGGCGTATGCCAAAAGGGGTGCAGGTTTCCGATATGCACCGACAACCCCGCCTATTTCCGCGGAATCTCTGTCCAATCAGCGCCGGGATCGAATCCGCCGGAACCTCCGATGACATCGCCCGCCTGATTTTCGTACGCGCGATCCGAATGCACAGACAGTTCCACCTCTGTACCGTCTGACCGCATGAACGTGTTCACACCGCGAATGGCTTCGGAATAATCAGGAGCATTGTGTTCGAATTGCTGACGTGACGAATCCATGAACTGGCGATGGTGCGCATCGCTGGCCGCTTGAATCGATTGGTTGTACGAGTCAAACGCCGCTTGCCGTTGGCGCATTGCCGCTTGCTGCGCTTCAAATGCAGCCTGGTTCTGCGCGATCCTCGTATTCGTCGCCTGCTGTATCTGGGCAGCATGCTGCTGTATCTCAGAGATGGTGAGGCTCACTACGTCATCGTGTATTTCAAGTGCCGTCGCAACCGGGCAAAACACCTGTTGGAACTGGGCATCGAAATCCGCTGCAGGGGCGGCGATCAGCGCTTGTGCAGCCACATCCCAAAGAACGGTGCCGCCTGCGTTATACGAAGTGAACTCCGGCATGCACCAGGCGGCGCCTCCAGACATGGCCTGCTGCGCTTGAGCCTGCATTGATTGGGGGTTCTGCATTTGCGATTGCTGCATCCCCTGATTCTGCCTTCGCCCACCGAACAGGCCACCGAGCGCATCCCCCAGCTTTCCCGCTAAGTCGCCGATACCCCCGATGAACCCATCACCCACACCGGAGCAGTCCTTGACAGCATACAGGCGCACATAGGAAGCCGCCTTCCACGGAGTGCCGCTACGCATGAATGTATACGTACGCAGGACTTCCGCCGCAAGCGGATCGCCCACAGACCCAGCTTGGGCACCCATAAACCGCTGCATATACGAAAGGGAGCGTTGCAGCAACGCCTGCAAGCTTTGACTCGACATCTGCCCGGCGAATCGCAAGTCGGCAGCACCGATCTGAGAGGCAATCTGCGCCATCGCAGAATCCGCAAGTGCCAAAGGATCGGGCATTTCCGCGTAGTTCGTGCGATCGACTGCGGCGATAGCCGAGCCGTACATCGCCATCATCCCCTGCATTCCCTTACTGAATCGCGTTCCCGCATCGCCAACAGTCAGCCGCATCACGCCGCCTGCTTTATCGTTCAACTCGGCTTGGGGAACGAATGGCTTCGATGCAGAACCGGTTCGACGCAGTGCCGTTCCCGACACCTTCCACTGTGCAGGCAGCTTAACGCGGAACAGGCCGTAGCCGGATCCGCGGTCGCGAATCGTCCCGTCGGCGTCGATGTCTGCACCGCGATTTCCATACGATACATGGATGGTCACACCGCAATAGGGGCATAGCACGTTCTCCGCCCCGTCAGGCAAGCGCATCGCGCCGCCGCATTCCGGGCACTTCACCGGGTCGAGGGAGAATTCACTGCTATTCGAATCTTGCCCCATTCCAGCCTCCTAATCTATGGCAGGCGTTAAGCGGTTTAGCCTTTATTCATCCTTTTAGATACGCATCGATATCGCATAGATGAGCAACGTGGACATCGCCGCACATATCACTTCCTCGACCGCACGCTAATCCTGGCTTTGCAACGATCATCGTCACTGTTTCATCCGCACATATACAGGGATTAGATACCGTTCCCGTCTGCGCGTTCAGGCCACTCGGGCAATCAGCGGCGACCACGCGCGCCCCACGGTTGCGTTGCGCATTTGCCGCCTCGATCCAAACATCGAAGGGGGCTCGAACGGAATCATGGGCAAAACCAGTCCCAAGCAAGGCATCGATGATGACATCAGCCCTCTCGAGCAGAGAGCTGACCTCCTGCTCGTCGGGCGACACCAAAACGCGCACCCCCGTCTGCGCATATTCTTCGAGTGCCGCCTTTGCTGCGTCGTGCGCCGGCTGCGCCGTGATTCCGTCAACGGAACGAGCGGTCACCATCGAGACGGCATGCCCCCAGCGAGCCAATTCGCGTGCAGCGACCCATCCATCGCCTCCGTTGTTGCCGTTTCCTGCAAGCACAGCAATACGAGCATCGGGAGCCGTTGCATGAACGCGATACGCGAGCCATGTACCTGCACGATCCATCAGTTCGGCAAGGGATGTCCCATCTGCGGCAATCGCCTTTTCGAGCGCCACTACAGCGGGAACATCGAGTACGGGCTCCTCTGGTTGCGTCAGAAATTGACGGATGACCGACCATTTCCCCACGAGATCTTCCAAGCCCATTCGTGCGTTCGCCGGACTTGTCGATGGCATTGCCATGCAGGACATGCCCGTCTGAGCAAGGCAATGTCGTTCATATAGCCGCGTTGCGGTCGTTCCGGCGCACAGCACCGCTTTGATAGGGGCTTTCGCGAAGAGAGGCGCCAAATCGTTGGGTGCCTCGTCGGCGATGCTCGCATCGCTTGCGCCCGAAATAGAACACGACGCAAGCACGTCCCACATGCCGATATGCCGCCGGAGCAGAAAATCCCGTTTGCGCTCGACCGTTACGGGAACCGGCTCGTCGAATATACGGGCGAGCACCCTCCACATGCGGTTTTGCGGATGTCCGTAGAAAAACCCCGTCTCACGGGATTTCGGCGAGGGAAACGATCCGAGTATGAGCACCTCGGTCCGTTCATCGTAGACCGGCGGAATCGGGTGGTGCAAGCGATCTTTTCCTTTTGCGTCTGTCATGTCGTCCATGATAGCGCGTTACGCTCTGCGCAACCGTGACAGCATCTAATATGACTGAAGACCGCCCCCGTCGCAGCATCCATCTGCCCCCGTTGCCGTTCCATCCACCCCCGTTGCTGCATCTATTTCAGACCAAAACGCACAATCTTGTCGCAGGCTTTGTTTCCAAAGGCGAATACGAGCACGGCAGCTATAACGATCGCGACCGCTATCAGGCATGCTTCGCTTACACCTCCAAGCAGCTGCATCGACCGCAATACGCGTACAACTAACCCATGCAGCAGGTAGATCGGCATCGTATGAGACCCTGCATAGGTGATGGCGCGGACGCGCTTGTTCGGCACGACAGCGAACAGAAGGCAGATCCAGCAGCCGGCAAGCGCCATCATCCCGAGCCGCATCAACGGACCCGTCTCCGTCAACGCATACGATAGCGAATTGTAAAGCGAAGCAGGCGGTATATCGACGAGCAGTACGGTGGCAATCGTAGCGGCAGCGCCCACCGCACCTACAACCGCCATCGCCTTGCGTGATGGTTTCCACGCCTGCGCGTTGCTATCCTCTGGTCCCGGCTGTGTCAATCTGCGCGCATAGTAGCCAGCGATGAAGAATGGGGCGAACACCAAGATACGCGAAACCGAAAAGAAGTAGCCGATGTCATCGAAAAAGCCTGCTGCAATGGCTATCGCTATCGATACGCCCAGCGTCACCGCCATGCGCGCGCGGTTTGAGGTTTTGAACGCAGGTACCAGCAGCATCCACACAAATGTGGCCAGCAGATACCACATGATCCAATCCGGAACCAAGAACTGTATCTCAGGAGCGCCGACGCTTCCTGCCAGCGCCCAATCGACCAGCAAATAGATTATTTGGAACACAGCGTACTCAAGCGCCAGCACGCCGATGCGCCGCCACGAGAACCTTGCAAAGTATCCAGTCAAGAATACGAACGCGGGCATATGGAACACGTAGATAACGGTATAGACAGCACCTACCGTATCCGCATTACGCATCGGCTCGATGAGGTGGGCGAAAACCACCAGAAATATCAAGATGAACCTGATGTTATCGATGCGATGGTACCGCTGCCCCATGCTCCGATTAACCCTTTCCCCGACGGCCCGCCCTAGGGTTGCAGACTCGCTCATTCTACCCTAGATAATCATTACAGAATGCATGCAGCGCACACTTGGTACAATACCCTCGGGCGAACAATACGCACCGGGAAACGAGCAACAGGAGCCTGGGAATGACAGACCGATATCGCAACAACCGCAGCGATGAGCGCCGTAGCAGCTATCGTGACTATAACCGCGATAGCTACCGCGACGTGCGATCGAGCAGCCGGCGCAGCTACGAAGACGGTTCCGACCACAGTCGTCAGCGCAGGAGCGTTTCGTCCGACAGAGTATCTTCTGCTCGCTCAAGGCAGCCCGAACGCAGGTCAGCGAATACCCAGCGCTCGCGCACAGCGCAGCGCACACCAGATCAACGCAGGCAATCTTCGGCACAACGTGATCGCATTCGTTACCAACAGCAGCAAAAACGCTCAATCCCGATCATACCCATCGCAATCATCGTCGCGGTGCTCCTAGTCATCATCCTCGCCGTCCGCGGATGCGGCGGCTGCTCATCCCAAGACACCCAAAACGCAGTAGCACCAGTCAACATGGCGGAAACGTCTTCCGATACATCAGCGCCCGCTTCGTCAACGGCCAGTACAAGCGAAGCATCTTCTGCGAGCATGGCAAACGTTGATCCCGCCGTCATCGTCAGCGGGGCGCAGGCAACGGCTAAACTCTGCAGGGAGGCGCGCTTGGGTGACTATTCCGTCTCCATCGCAACCACCGGCGATATCATGTTCGCCCGCGAGGTCAGCAACTTCGTCGACGAAAACGGCGGAGCTGCCGCACTTGCGAACGTAGCTGCACCACTGGCTGCAGCTGATGTCACGTTCGCAAATCTGGAATGCCCGCTCACCTACGACGAGAGCGAGGCGCTCTACGGCAAGGACGTGCTCTGGCGCAGCAACCCGAAAGGAATCGACGCCCTCACGACCGCTGGCATTGACTGCGTCTCCCTCGCGAATAACCACATCATGGACTACGGCGGGGTCGGCCTGAAGGATACGCTCGATGCGCTTGATGGAGCTGGCATCAAACATGCAGGTGCAGGCATGACCGAGCGCGAGGCCGGCGAATACGCCGAGCTCACCGTCGACGGTCTTTCGATCGCGTTCTTCTCGTGGACTGATATCATCCCGGATAACTTCATCGCCTTCGAAGACAACGCCGGCGTGGTTAGCGCACGCCTGAACATGGATGATGCCTGCAAGCGCGTGAGCGAAGCCAAGAAGACTCACGACGTCGTAGTCGTGGCCATGCACTGGGGCATCGAATACCAGGATTACATCGATTCAGGACAACAGGAAGTCCCAGCGCATGAGCTCGTCGACGCGGGCGCCGACGTGGTCTGGGGCAACCATCCGCACGTGTTCCAAGGCATCGAGTTTTACAACGGATCGCTCATCTCGTACTCGCAGGGCGACTTCGTATGCGACCACTATTCGCAGAAAACCGGCGAGTCGTTCATCCTAAGTTTCTCGCTTACCCCCGACGGCATCAAAAACGTGACAGCCACACCGGTGTACCTAGACGACACCTATGGCATTCCGAGCATCGTAACGGGCGAAGAAGCGCAGAACATCCTGGGGCGTCTGGAGGAGATCTCGGAAGGCATGAATTCGAACTTCGAGATAGCAGATGACATTGCCTACATCTCGCCCATCCAGGAAACGTAAGGCCACCGGCATAGCGCCATGGGATTCCTGCCTACCACAGCCGAGGAGATGCGCGAACGCGGATGGGACTGCGTGGACTTCGCATACGTCTGCGGCGATGCTTACGTTGATCACCCCTCGTTCGGATGCGCCATCATCACACGCCTGCTCGAGGCTCACGGCTACCACGTGGGCGTGATCTCCCAACCCGATTGGCGCGACCCGACTAGCATCGCCGTATTCGGTGAACCCCGGTTGGGGTTCCTAGTATCCGCAGGCAATATGGACTCGATGGTCAACCACTTCACCGTGGCGAAAAAACGTCGGCGTACCGATGCCTACACGCCGGGTGGCCGAACAGGGGCGCGGCCTAATCGTGCTTGCATAGTCTACGGGAACCTGATTAGGCGCACGTTCAAGCAGACGCCCATCATACTTGGCGGCATCGAAGCCAGCCTACGGCGCCTTGCACACTACGATTACTGGTCGGATGACCTGCGTCGATCCGTGCTGATGGATTCGGGTGCCGATCTGATATCGTTCGGCATGGGGGAAAAATCCATCGTCGCAATCGCTGACGCACTTGCTGCGGGGCTCGACGTGCACGACCTCACGTTCATACCGGGCACGGTCTTCCGCACGCGCTCCATCGAGCAAATCCCGGACCCCGTGATCCTGCCGACTTTCGAGCAGATGCAATCCGACCATCTTGCCTATGCGCGAAGCTTCGCCGAGCAGTGCCGAAACCAGAATCCGTTCGAAGGAAAACCACTCGTCGAAGAGTATCCACATGAGGTCTATGTGGTAGCCAATCCGCCGGCAGAGCCGCTCTCCACCGAAGAGATGGATTCCATCTACGCCCTTCCCTACGAGCGCACATGGCACCCATCCTATGACGCGCTCGGTGGCGTCCCCGCATTCGACGAAGTGCGTTTCAGCCTGGTCAGCAACCGCGGCTGCATCGGCGATTGCTCGTTCTGCGCCCTCAATTTCCACCAAGGGCGCATCATCCAATCGCGCAGTCACGAATCCATCCTCGCTGAAGCGCAGCTGCTGATCGCCGATCCCGGCTTCAAAGGCTACATCCACGATGTCGGCGGCCCAACCGCGGATTTCCGTACACCCGCATGCAAGCGGCAACTTACTCATGGCCCCTGCCCTGACAGGCGTTGCTTGGCCCCCGAGCCCTGCCCCAACCTGCATGTAGATCACGGGGACTATCTGGAATTGCTGCGCAAGCTCCGCGAACTCCCTGGAGTGAAGAAGGTATTCGTCCGCAGCGGCATACGCTTCGATTACGTCATGCTCGACAACGACCGCTCCTTCCTGCGCGAGCTTGTCGAGCACCACGTGAGCGGCCAGCTTAAAGTGGCTCCCGAGCACGTATCGAAATCGGTCCTCAAATTGATGGGAAAACCGCCTCATCAAGCGTACGAAAGCTTCTGCTCCGAATACGGGCAGATGAACCGCTTGCTGCATAAAGACCAATACCTGGTTCCATATCTGATGTCGTCCCATCCGGGATCGACGCTTTCAGAGGCGGTTGAGCTTGCCGAATTTTGCCGCGACATGGGATACAACCCCGAGCAGGTACAGGACTTCTACCCGACCCCCTCCACGATGTCAACATGCATGTATTTCACTGGGGTCGATCCGCGCACCATGGAGCCGGTCTACACGCCGACAAGCCCGCATGAGAAAGCCATGCAACGCGCCCTCATACAGTACCGCAACCCTGCCAACCGACAGCTCGTGCGCGAGGCATTGAAACGCGCCGGTCGCACGGATCTGATCGGATACGGAAGCGAATGCTTGGTGCGCCCGGAAAGCAGGCGAGATGTTTCATCCCGCAAAAAGAATACGAAACGCAGCGGCAAGCGTAAATCTAATCCCGCGAAGTAAGTAGAAGCCAGGAAAAGGAACTGCCAAGGAAGCGCCTGAACCCACTCAGCATCCCAAGCTGCTTAAGCATACAGAACCTGCTTTTCACCTTGGATTTCGGGGAGCTATAGTATGACGGCGGCCATATTCCAGCACTCGTCGTAGATGCGCGCAAACTCGGCCTCGTCGCGCTCAACATAGCCTTCGATAGGAT
>CAYOBD010000035.1:0-13076 GCA_964402005.1 uncultured Eggerthellaceae bacterium | reverse complement strand
GGACCATCAAGGCGCTCGCACGCGATTGGGGATCGAAGCCCACGACCATCAGCCACTTCTGTGGCGCGCACTCCCGCGGCCCGTGGTCGCATGAAATCGGCCGCACCGAAGCGTACAAGCTCGCCATGCAAGGTCTTGGTGGCCCAGGCGTGCACCAACTGCACATGTGGGCGTTCTACACGGCCAAGCAAGAGATCAGGAACGTTGCCGGCGAGTTGTTCCTACAGGCGGCCATGCGCAACTTCATGTTCATGCCGGCACCTCAGCAAATCCCGCGCACACAGACGCACTGGGCCATCAACGAAGGGCATGCAGAGACTTGGGGCTCGACCCAAATCATTCTCGAGCCCGTCGAGGACCAGTTCGTGAAATACGAGTTCCCCGCGCCTGCCGAGCAGGGCGGTTGCGAGATCCGCATGGTCTGGTCTGAAAAGCCCTGCAACCAGGGTTGCTGGAACGGTGGCTTCTACTACCAGGAGGCCATGCGCAACCCGAAGCTCGAATGCGTCGTGACGAACCACCAATGGCTCGAAAACGACTCGCTATTCGCCGACATCGTCCTGCCCGTCACCTGCGTTCTTGAGGAACAGGATTGCATGGGCTCCGGTTTCAACAGCACGCCTGACATGATCGGCATCCAGCATCCGGCCATTGCGCCGCGCGGCGAGTCCAAGAGCGACTACGAGATTGCCATCGAGATGGCCAAGCACCTGGGGATCGAAGACGAGATCACCGGCGGCCTGACCATCGATGAGTGGATTGAGTACGCGTACGAGATGTCGCTGCTGCCCGACGAGATTAGCCTCGAGGACCTGCGCGAAAAGCAGTACTACATCCCGAAGCTTGACCCGGATTGGAAGGACATCCCGCCTGGGCTCCGCGAGTTCTACGACGATCCTGAAGGACATCCGCTCGAGACGGCGTCCGGCAAGCTCGACTTCTATTCCGACATGATCGCCGAGCATTTCCCCGACGACATCGAGCGCGGCCCGCTGGCAAAATGGGTGCCGGGCGGTTCGGAAGAAGAGGGCTATTCGCTCGACGAGCGCCTGGGTGGCGAGCGCGCCAAGAAGTACCCGTTCCTGATGGTGGCCAATCCCGGTCGCTGGCGCTTGCACGTACAAGGCGATGACGTCACCTGGTTCCGCGAGATCCCGACCTGCAAGGTCGATGGTCCCGACGGCTACAAGTACGAGCCCGTCTGGATCTGTCCCGAGGACGCCGAGGCTCTCGGCATCGAAGACGGCGACATCGTCAAGGTCTTCAACGAGGAGGGCATCATCCTGGGTGGCGCGAAGATTTCCGAGCGCATGCTGCCGCACGCCATCATGATGAACAAAGGCGCGCGTGTCGATCCCATCACGACGCGTATCGATCGCGGAGGCTCGACCAACCTCATCTCGTCGCCGAAGCCGCTTTCCAAGAACTGCTGGGGCTTCTCGGTCACAGGCTTCCTCGTCGGCGTGGAGAAGCTTTCGAACGAGGAAATGGATCAGTGGAAGAAGGATTATCCTGACGCGTTCGCGCGCGACTACGACCCCGGCGTCGGCATCAACTACGACTCTTGGGTTATCGGAGAGGAGTAGCCGATCATGAAAGCATTTCTTGTTGACATGGAAAAATGCATAGGATGCTATGCTTGCCAAATCGGATGCAAAGACGAACATTGCGGCAACGATTGGATGCCCTATGCGAAGCCGCAGCCTGACATCGGACAGTTCTGGATTCACCTCTACGAGGAGGAGCGCGGCAGGCGCCCGCACGTGAAGGTGACGTACACGCCGGTGATGTGCCAGCACTGCGAGAACGCCCCGTGTATGGAAGCCTGCGCCGACGAGGCCTTCTACCGTAGGGCAGACGGCCTTATCATTCTCGATCCCGAAAAGTGCACCGGTTGCGGCAAGTGCGTGGACGCATGCCCCTACAACGCCGTGTTCTTCAATGCCGAGCTCAACATTGCCCAGAAGTGCACCGGCTGCGCGCATCTGCTTGACGAGGACCATCCCATCAGCGTCCCGCGTTGCATGGATAACTGCCCGGCTGACGTCATCAAGTTCGGGGACGTTTCCGAGCTCAATCTCGAGGGCACAGAGTTCCTGCACGAGGAGTACGGCACGAAGCCGCGCGTGTACTACCGGGGGCTCCCCAAGCGTTTCGTAGCCGGAACGCTGTACGACCCGGTCGAGAAGGAGGTTATCGAGGGAGCTGAAGTGAAGCTCGCGGGACCCGAGGGCGAATTCTCGGCCGTCACCGACAACTATGGCGACTTCTGGCTGAAAGAACTGCCCGAAGCCGATTTCACCCTGACCATTACGAACGACGATAAGACCAAGACGCTCGAGGTGAGCACGAAGGGCGCCGATGTCGGTTTGGGCGACATCCCCTTCGAGTAGGCACGTTACGGGGGCGGGTCGCTGATGCATTCCGCCCCCTTGGCGAAAGGATCATTATGTGCTTCAGACCGGCTGCAGCAAACCTCAACCAACCAATCAAATGTCCCGTATGCGGAAAGATCAATCGGCCTGATGCGGTGAAGTGCGTCAAATGCGGCGCAACCGAGGCGGAAATGACGGCCGCCCTCGAGGGGTCGCCAGCCACCCCAAGCGCTCCTGCGACTCCGAAAGCTCCAGCTGTCCCGACGAAGCCAGGGCCGCCGAAAGCGTAGCTGCGCCAAGCCGCGACATGCATCCAGGCAATCCATTCGTAGAGAGGATAACCTTATGGGCAGGTTAGAAGGAAAGGTAATCATCATCACCGGCGCGAGCGGCGGCTTGGGAAAGCAGACTGCCATCAGGTTCGCAGAAGAAGGAGCCAAACTGGCGATTTGCGCTCGTACCGAGGAAAAACTTAATACGACGAAAGAGCTTTGCGAGAAGGCGGGAGCGGAAGTCGAGGCGGTAATCGCCGATGTCTGCGATTACGAGAGCATCAAGGCTTTCGTCGATAAGGCGGTGAAACGCTTCGGAACCGTCGACGTCCTGGTAAACAATGCTGCGACCATCTCTCCCCCGATGGATTTCATCGACCAGGATACGTACGATTTGGACGAAGCGATTCAATCGGGCCTGTACGGCACCTGGCATATGATGCAGCTTTGCTTCCCCCACATGAAGGAAAAGGGCGGCTCGATCATCAACTTCGGTTCGATGGGCGGAGTCCTGGGCATGGAAGGATTTGCTTCGTATGCCGCCGAGAAGGAAGCCATCCGCGGCTTGTCGCGAGTCGTTGCACGCGAGTGGGGCCGCTACAACATCCGCGTCAATTGCGTGTGCCCGAACGTCGTGACCGACCGCGTGGAGGAAGGCATTGAGGTTGCCCCTCCGGCGATGAAGGAGTTCCTGGTCGGCAGCATGTCCGACAACGCGATGAAGCGGATGGGCTATGCCTATTCCGAGTTCACTCCCGCGATGGTGTTCCTCGCGTCCGACGACAGCAAATGGGTGACAGGCCAGACATTGCCTATCGACGGCGGCGCGATGATCCACGCATAGCGATGTGAGCGGTTTGCGAGACCGACGACTCCGATAGATGCGCAAGCCCAAGGGGGCGGTTCGGGCTTCTGCCCGAATCGCCCCTGGTACTTCGACGTGCTCTTCATAACGCTGAACAAGTCCGACAAGGAGTACTCGCCGACGACCATGTACAACGACTACTCGATTAGCGAGACGCTGTTCCACTGGCAGAGTCAGAGCACCACGAGCGCGGACTCGCCGACGGGCCTGCGCTACATCAACCACGCAGAACGGGGGAGCCGCATCCTGCTGTTCGTGCGCGAGATCAAGAAGGACCAGGTTCTGTCCGGCGCTGCGGCATACACCTACTTGGGCACGGCGAACTACGTGAGCCACGAGGGCAGCCGCCCGATGAACGTCACCTGGGAGCTGGACCGCCCGATCCCGGCGAAGTACTTGAAGAAGACCAACAAGCTGGTTGTGGGGTAGAGGAAGGTGTTGGGCTCCGCGAGATGGGGTTTGCTGGTAGCTTTACGATGATGGCTGTGCTTGCTGGCTTGGGCTAATGTGTTGTGTTTGACGTTCGACAGCATGAGGAGCGGCTAGAGACAACCTGCAATCCGCTCCCCGGAGCTGCGATTCGATAAATCCGCTCCAACTACCACGTTGTCAGGAATATTATGTTTTCGTTATACTTCTGCCATGACGAAATATGACGACATAATCTACGAGATTGCTGTGGACAACTACGGGCTCGTCACCTCCGCCGAGGCGCGCGAAGCGGGCGTGACCAATAACGAACTCGTCCAGTACGCCAGGCGCGGTCGGATCGAGCACGTCGGCCAGGGGGTCTACCGGATCGCCCGGCGCATCCCCGAGCCCAACGACGCCTACGCGCTCGCGGTGGCGCTTGTAGGACCGGGCGCCTACCTCTACGGCGAGGCGGTGCTCGGCATGCTGGAGCTCTGCCCCGTCAACCCCGCCTACATTCACGTCGCGACGCCGAGGCGTACGAGGCGCGTACTTCCTGACTACCTGCGCGTCGTGCACACGCCGGGCGCGGGGGCGGGTGCGGTGTACGACGGCATCCCCTGTCAGCGCGTGGCCGACGCCATACGAGCGTCCTCGCACGTGATGCCCGAGCGGCTCGCGGACGCCGCTGGCAGGGCGCGCGAGGAGGGGTATCTTACGCGAGCCGAGCACGACGCGATTATGGAGGAATTAGGGGTGCGGGCATGAAGCAGCCGAACAGTAGGGCCAACCTCGACAAGGCTATACAGCGCCTGGCCGACGGCGACAGGAGCGCCTACATCGCCATCCGTGCCGTCATCGCCAACACGATCGTAGGCCAAATGCTGCCGGAGGGCGCCGTCAAGGGCGGCAGCGCCGTCAAGCTGCGCCTAGGGAATGCAGGCACGCCCTGAGCTGTATCGTCACGCTTCACGACGGACCTCGACGTCGCGAGGGCCTCGGAGCTCAACGTGTATCGCGACGCGCTTGAACGGGCGCTAGCTCATGGGTGGAACGGCTTTACCGGCCGCCTCGTCCCCGGCCGCCCGGCCCGCCCGAGGGACGTGCCGCCGCAATACGTCATGAGGCCATTCGCGGTTAAGTTGTCTTACAACGGCAAGCCCTGGCTGACCGTGGAGCTCGAGGTCGGCCACGACGAGATAGGCGACGCGGACGAACCCGACTGGGGCATATCTCCTGACATCGTCGATTTCTTCACCATTCCGGCTAGAGTTCGAAGGAAGGGCGGGTCTGCTTGAATGCGGCATGGATGCCGCTTGAGCATGTCTGGATGAACTCTGCCACATCCTCGACGGGCTCTCGCATGTTTCCGTCAAGCCAGCCAAACACGACCGCGACCGACCCGAAAGCCATATAGCGATACATGAACTGGCTTTCAGAATCAGACAACCCCCTGTTCAACGCCGGATTGACCTCTGACATGAAGGAAAACGTCGATGTGAGCAGCTTGTACTCGAAGTCTTCATTGCCGTTCTTCGATTTCATCGCAAGGACGACCTGATAGTTATCCTTGTAGAATTGCAAGATGCTTTCGAGCTGCTTTTTGAATAACTCCGACTCCGTACGCGTATCGATTGCCTCGATGGCGTATTCGCTTATCTCGCTGAAGAACCAGTCTTCAATACTCTCGTACAACTGCAGCGGGTTCTCGTAATATCGGTAGAACGTCGAGCGATTAATGGATGCTTTCGCGCAAATTGCGCTCACGGTAATTTTGGCGAGCGGAGTCGTCTGAAGCAATTCCGAGAAACTGCTGATTATGATTTGCCTCGTGAGCCGAGATCTCAAGTCTTCTGCCATTTTATGCCCCCTCATTTGGCTTTGCACCAAAACGAAATCTGGCTTCATCTCAAATTATAAGTGTATTTCATATTGTTTACAGCTAGATGCGTTAGACATTTTCAATGTGATTGTGTCTGATTGAGTAGTAACCTCTCGCGGTACCGCCAATCACCTAGCTTGGTACCGACAGTCAGCAAAAAACGGTACCGCGAGTAAGCTGTTCTTGGTACCGCTAATCAGCTTGCTTCTTCTTAGCGAAGTACTCGCGCATGTTCGGCCCCTCAAGGTCTATGTAACGAGCGCCGGTGGCGATGCGGTTGAGGATGGAATCAGCCATCAGCTCGCCTTCGATCCGCAGATACCACTCATTAGGCTCGAGCTGGGAGGCGATGAGCGTGGCGCAGAGGTTCTCGCGCGCCTCCATGATCTCGAACAGGTCCACGGCGTTCTGCGTGGACACCGGCGTATGCATCGGCATCGACATGATCGGCAACGCTGCCGGCAAGGGCGACGAGTATCGGGCAGACCTCGTCTCCATAATCAAGCACATGGGCTGCCTCTCGCAGGTGACGCTCTCGCTCGACTTATGCAACCGCGAAGACCTGAAATCGGCAGGCGGCTATGGTTACGTCCACCTCTTCGAAGTGTTTCTCCCCATGCTCAAAGAACGTGGCATCACCGACGATGACATCGAGCTCATGTTGGACAAAACGCCCCGACGTGTTTTCATGGATTAGCAGCTGGTCGTTCACGGAAGGAACAGGCGATGGAGTTCGGCCCTATCGAAGTCACAGACAAAAAAGGCGAACGTGTTACGCTCAGAAGCCTGCAATCATGCGACGAGGCTCGTCTTGTCCGATTCCAGGAGCAAGCTTCGCGCGACAGCGAGTTTTTGCCATGGGTGCCCGGCGGTTCAGACCTCATGCCGGACACCGCGCAAGACTACATCGCCCAATTCGCCAATGCCGAACGAGAGATGCTGCTCGGCATCTTCTCGGTAGATTGCGAACTGGTGGGGCTCGCCGAGCTTGCGAGCCTTGGAGACGGACCGTATCGGCGACATCGATGCACGATCGCCCCAGGGCTGTTGAAATCCCATTGGGGGCGCGGCTTGGGAGCAGTCTTGTTTGCAACGATGTTCGAGATCGCTCAATCTGTCGGCTACGAGCAGGCCGAGGCGAGCATAGACATGCTCAACGAAAGATCGTACAGGCTCTGCCTCAAGATGGGCTACGAGGATTGCGGGTTTCTACCTCACGCCGAAAAAAAGCCGGACGGCACGTACCGCGACTACCATCGTCTCGTGAAGGTGCTCTAACCAGTTGCGCCTCTGAACAAGCCCGGCGCAAATCACTCCCCAACATCTCATGGGTCTACAACACGATTCTCTGACCGCTAACTAAATTAGCAATTCCTAACAAATATGGTTATTTGCTACCATACGCAGTAGTGGTTTCCTGGAGAAAGGGAGGGGAGAAAAATGAAGAGTATCAGGAAGTATTTGGCGGCGACATGCGTACTTGCGCTATCGGTCGTACTGCTCGCTGGCTGCTCAAGCCAGGCTTCTTCGTCGGCAGCATCGTCGTCAGAATCGGCATCGTCTGCCGCATCTGAGGCATCTCAGGAAGAACTCATCAACGAGCTTGAATCAATTGCTGCTGCGAAGCAAGGCAAGTCGGCTACGATTAACATTGATGGCGTCATCTCGATTGACGCAGCCGCGATGGAGAACGCAGCCTCTGAATCAAGTGATTCCAGCGCAAGTGCAAGCGCTGCTTCCGCGTCGGCCGAGTCTGCTTCAGCAAGCTCCTCGAGCGTGACTGAGGTGCCGATTAACATGGTCATCAAGGCTGACGAATCGCAGGAGCCTGCTAAGATGTACATGGACGTGAGCGTGATGGGCTTCCCAATCGAGCTGTACATCGCTGGCGATAACGCTGTTGTAGTCATGTCGGATCAGGCTTACGGCGGAACCCTGCAAGATCTCGAAGCGCTTGGCATGAGCCAATACAGCTCCCTCGAGAACGCCATGATCAGCACTGGCGCCGCTGGTTCGTTCGACCAGTACAAGAATGCGATTGAAAGCATCACCAAGGAAGAGGTCAACGGCGAAACTATATACACCGTCGTGCTGGATGTCTCCAAGATCGATAACGCGCAAATTGCGAGCAGCCTTGCTCAGAGCGGCGTTGCGGCCGATTTAACCGAGATGACCGTCACGTACACCGTCAATGCCGAAGGCCAGCTCGCTTCCTCCACCCTGAAAATGAGTGCAACGGGCTTTACGATGGAGACGACAGCCACGATGTCCGACGTCGACGCAACGGTTGTTCCGGATGCCCCCGAAGCAACCCAGAGCTTGAGCGACCTCGCAGGGCTCATGGGCTCATCGGGCGCGGCCGCTTCCTCGAGCGAAGCCGCCAAGGCGGCATAGCGCCAAACTAAAGCGCACTCGTTTTTGGCGCAGCGAGGTTCTGTGTGAACCGAGCTGCGCCTTTTTTGCCCTTAAGCTCCCACTTCGCAATGTTTACTTGTCTTTCATTGTGGGGCATAGGAGAATCGAACCCATAAAAGTGCTTCCAGCCCCTGATGCGCACCGCCAAACCCACGAGGAGCCGATGGGCGCATGCGGCGAATCCCAGGAGCTATACCAAGCAGAGCAGACTGAAGCATCTCTTTACTGATGACAAAGCCGAAACCGACGTGAAGCCCTTATGCCTCACGCCAAGTTCTGCCACGTGACCTGAAGACCCTCGACAACGGGGTCTTCGCATGTCCAGGGACCATGTGGGTATGAAGCCTCCCATGCTCCGATGGCGCCCGCGCAGTTCTTCTTAATCGTCGCCAGCAAGCCAATAATCAAAAAGCCGCCATTGATGTGCAATGGTATGAAATGTATGATTTGTATAACGTATCGAAAGGGGCTGAGTTCATATGGAAAGACCAGAAGGGAAATATGCGTGGACGGTTACCGTCGGCACGAAGGGCCAGATTGTCATACCGAAAGAAGCGCGAGAAGTCTTCGGCATTCAGCCGGGAGACCATTTGCTTATCCTCGCCGACGTCAACCAGGGCATGGCAATCCCGCCTAAGGAATCTTTCGACGAATACTTTAAGAAGATTTTCGGGTAGCCAATGAAACGAGAGGATGCATTATGCCTACATTTCTGGGAATTCCGCTGTTTGGCTGGATCTCGATGGCAGTTGGAGCGATCGTCGTTCTCTTTGTCCTAATCAAGTTCCTACGTCGGCCCAAACAGAGAATGGCGGACGGATACCTGATCAAAGACGTTCATGTCATCGTCGGCGACGGCAGCGAGCTCTCCCATCAGAATGTCCTGATAAGAAACGGCATCATTCAAAAAATCAGCAACGATGCGATCGAGGACGCCGCTGCGATTGCCGTTAACGGACGCGGGTACACCCTCATGCCAGGGCTGATCGACTCCCATCTCCATATCCAAGGAGGATTCAGCTGCCACAACGAGGAGGAAAGCGACGTCTTCCTTCGCGAGAGGATTCCGCAAATCTTCAGCGAAAGCATGCTGCCCTACGGCATCACCACCATCAAAGACCTAGATGCGCCAAAGCACTTCATCTACAAGTTGCGTGATCAGCTGAAATCAGACAAGATCACGGGCCCCGAGCTGCTGATTGTCGGCCCGAACTTCACAGCTCCCGACGGACATCCCGCCAGCACGCTTGGCTCAAACAGTCCCTGGGCACGAGCGGAGATGGCCATCGAGGTCTCCACGCCAGAGCAGGTGAGCGCTGGCATCCGCGAACTAAAAGAGGCGGGTGTCGACTTCCTGAAATTCACGTATCAGGGCGGCGACTATTTATACTTCGACGAAATGCGGACGATTGCAAAGATTGACAAAGGGTTGATGCAGCAGATTATCCGCGAGGGCAAAGAAAATGGCCTGAACGCGACAGCGCACGTCTTCTACTACGATGACGTGAAAGAGTTGCTTGAAGCCGGAATCTACGGTATCGAGCACGGCGTCCTTGACACCGATATCGAGCCCGATGACCCCATCGTCGAACTGTGGAAGAAGTCAGGCGCGCGCTTCGTCCCGACCGTCAACGCCATGACCTACGAGAAGGATCCCGCACGCTTGAAGCACAGCCTGCACAACCTCAAGGTCCTGTTCGACGCGGGCATTCCAATTGCCATGGGCACGGACAACATGCTAGAGAACATGACGGGCGAAGTCGAGCACAGAGAGCTAGCATATTACGTGGAAGCCGGGCTGAGCCCCATGCAAGCCATCACTCTTGCCACCAAAAACGGCGCCGAGCATCTTGGCATCGTGGACCGCAAAGGCCTTGTGAAAGAAGGCATGGAGGCGGACCTTATCCTCCTCGAGCAGAACCCGGTCGAAGACATTTCCAACACTAAGCTCATCGACAAGGTCTTCCTGCATGGCAGGATCGTGTTCTCACAGAAGGCAATCTCCTCGTACGACATACCTGATTATTCCTATCCCGACGACGTGTCGAGCATGCAGTATCGCAACACCGGCGACGCGGAAGTCCGCTGCCTTGATGTGTCGGACTATGCCGACAAGGGCGAGATCACGCAAACCCTGCGAAAGGGCGATGCCGTATGGTCCGAAGAGACGTTCCACGTTACAGGCAACCTGTCCTGCACGGACTGGCACTATATCAGGCCGTCCGACAATACGGACCTCACCGCCAGAAAAGACGGTGACTACATCAAGCTCTCCGGAACCTTCAAAGGGAAGGTCCAGGAAAAGACCTATAAGATCAGCGACGGCCTGTGGTACCAGATGATGGACATGGCCATGCCCGCGTTCATCGCATCAGAAGAGCAGCAGATCGTGTTCTACTCGATAGGCACCGGAAATAACCGCGGCGCCCTTGAACTCGGCGAATTCGCTGCCGAGAAAGCCGGGGATGAAACGATTGAAGTGAACGGCATCGCATACGATTGCGTGAAAATCACCATTGTCCTCACGATGTTCTCTTGGGCATGGACGGGCCTGTACTGGTATGACAAGAAGAACGGCCAGTTGGTGCAGACGGGCGAAAAAGGAAAGGGTGCCATCAAAACCGGCTACCAACTGGCGTAAATGGGGCGGGATGTGGAATTGGGGTCGCCTCAATTCCACATCCCGTCACGTTAGATGACGCCCAGCGGGAAGCGCCCCGTGACTGTCTGGGCGCATGACCAGGTCGTCGAGGTGGGCAATCAGATAAGCCAGGAAACCAGCTACGCGAGTCTGGTCATGGGGGCTGGCGGCTACCATCCCGTGAAAGGGGATAGCGTCAGCAAGATTACGCTCGACCCTCAAGATGCTGTTTCCGAGGGAGGTTCCATCACACCGAGTGACGCGGGGATAGCCGACGTCAACGGGAGGGATGTGACCGGCAACTACGAGATTTCGTATGAAGAGGGCCTGCTCGTGGTCGTGGACCACGGGATACCCGTCTTCGACCTGCCCAAGATGAAGCTCGGCATGGTATATGACGGCAGCGAGCGCGATCTCGCAACGCCGGGCAGCCCACCGGATGGCTATCGGATGGAATACGCCCTGAGCAACGACGCGGCCGACAGCGAGCCGGCCGACGGGGCCTGGAGCGAGAGCATGCCCACTGGCAGGAACGCCGGTGACTACCACCTTTGGTATCGGGTGGTTCTAGATACCGATGACAACGCCTTGTCCCCCGTGCTCGTGGAGCCCACGCGGATTCCCGCCCATATTGCGCAGCGCAGCGTCGACCTGTCCTGGGAGGACGAGTTAGTGTACGACGGGCGGCCCAAGCTTCCGACGGCGACGGCTGAGAACCTCGTCGAGGGCGACGGCGTGAGCGTGCGGGTGACTGTCGACGAGACTTTCGAGGCAAGCGACGACAGCACGCTTGAAGCTGCGGACGCGCCACGCAAGGTCGGCGTCTACGGCACCGAGGCAACGGGGCTCGGCGGCGAATCTGCCGCGAACTACGCCATCGGTGCCCGGCAGGCGCGGCACGCTTTCCGCATCGTGCCCCGGCCGGTGAGCATCGACGGCCCCGTGGCGCAGGACAAGGAGTACGACAGCACGTGTGACGCGGTGCTCGACGTTTCTCGGGCGACGTTCCCGGAACTGGTCGAGGGAGACGAGCTGACGCTTGTTGAGTGCACGGGGGCGTTCTCCGACAAGAATGCCGAGGAGAGCAAGAAAGTCCTGGTCGGCGATGTGGTCCTCGGAGGTGCCGACATGTACGAGTACTGCTACGGCGGGGAGGAGTCGCTACGCCAGACGGCCGCAATCACCCCGCGCGAGGTGGTGCTCTCGTGGCATGACACGCGCTTCTGGTACGACGGTCGCGCGCACGTTCCCACGGCGCGTGCATCGAGGCTTGCAGAAGGCGACGAGTGCTTCGTAAACGTCGAGGGCAAACAAGTCGAAGCGGGTTCGTACACGGCGCGCGCCGTGTCGCTCACCAACGCCAATTACCGCTTGCCTTCCGAAGTGACGTGCGGCTTCGACATTCGGGTAGCCGAAATCGATACACCCTACCAGGTGGTCGTCGAAGACGGCGCGCCGCAGATGACTTCCTCAAATATGCAGGCGGTGGCCAACGAGGTTACGACCGACGCGGAACGCGGGCGCTATATGCAAGGGGAACCGCTCATGGTCACCCTGTCGATCAAGCAGCTCGACAAGGCCTCCGTTCCCGCGACGGATGCGCGCCCCGCTCGGGATTTGCTTGACGCGCGACAGCTCTCGGATGGCGCATGGCTCGACATCGCGCTTACTAAGAAAACCGCAGAGGGGACAATCGCTATCTCCAAGACGGACATGCCCGTATTGTTTGCGATTGAGGTTCCGTCCGCGCTGCGAGCCGACGGGCGTTCGTACGCGCTGGTTCGCAGCCACGAGGGAAACGCGGCCGTGGTGTCCAAAGACTCCGGTGTTGTGCTGAATGCGGAATCGGACGAGTTCTCCACCTATATCATCGCATATGGTGATAATCCGCCGAGTCCTGCCGCGCCGACGGGCGATTCGGTCCCGCGCGCGCTGCTCATTGCGATTGCGCTGCTCGCAATCGCGTCAATCGGCATTATGCGCTACGCCTCCAAGCACAGCACAGGCGATTAGGGCAGCCTTTTTCTTGGGAAGCATAGGGGAATCGAGCCGGTGAGGGGAGCAGGGCGCCCCAACCCCTTGCGGCCTATGGCCCGAATATTGTCGCCGCATTAAGGCTGTTAATCAATCAGATAAGATTTGTTAACAATTTTGCCACCATTGGGAGGTGTTAACCCTAGATTGATACAGTTGTGTCCATATCGTGGTACACCCC
>CAYOBD010000034.1:0-13119 GCA_964402005.1 uncultured Eggerthellaceae bacterium | reverse complement strand
ACAACGTTGCCAGCAGAGTGCATGCCAAGGATGCAACGCTGTACGGCTTCGACGCCGCAGCGCAAGAGTGCTGCGAACACTTTATGGGATGGGCCGATTTGGCTTCGAACCCGCCGGTGTCTCTGGTGCAGGTAAAGGATCTTGCGCATGATTGCTTCGAGCGCGGCTTCGAGGCGGCGGTTCTCATCGCACAGGGCGGATCGTCTGTGGCCGCCCTTACGATTGCGCGCTACAACGCGGGGGATGGCGGCATGAGCTTCTTTGCGCTCGATTCTGATTCGCCGGTACGCCTGCGCGAGGTACTCGGGCAAATCGATATGGAAAAGACCGTTTTCCTGGTCTCGTCGAAATCTGGCGGCACCATCGAGATTCGTTCCCTTTTGGCGGCTGTGCGCGCAGCGTTTGCCGAGGCTTTGCCCGATGCGAATATTGCCGACCATCTTGTGGCGATTACCGACCCCGGTTCGCCGCTTCAAGGCATAGCCGAAGCGGAAGGCTGGGTGGGAATCTTGCCCGGTGAGCCTACCGTAGGCGGCCGTTATTCGGCTCTTTCCGTGTTCGGGCTTCTGCCGGCTGTGCTCATGGGGGTGGATATCGACGCTTTCGTCGCTCACGCCTGCGAAGCGGAGCGTCGGTGCAGCGCCGATGAAATCGGCAATCCCGCTATCGACCTCGCTGCTTTCATGTACGACAGCTACAAGGCGGGGCGCGACAAAGTGGTGCTGTTGGCGCCGACGCGCGGACGTGCGCTAGGTCTGTGGGTCGAGCAGCTGGTTTCCGAGAGCCTGGGGAAGAACGGCGTGGGCATCCTGCCCAATATTGAGACCGACCCCGAGCTGCTTGCGAGCGATCCGGGCGACCGCGTCGTGGTTACGTATCGTACGGCCATCGACGGTGGCGACGAGCTGGCGGCTTTTGAGGCCGCCCTCTCCCTTGTCGACCCGGCCATTCCGGGTGCATCGTGCGCTATCGACTCGGTAGATGAGCTGGCCGAGCACTTTGTGATGTGGGAATACGCTGTTGCGATGTGCGGCTATCTTATGCAGGTGTGCCCGTTCGACCAGCCCGATGTGCAACAGGCGAAAACGAACGTATTGCGCATCTTGGAAGAAGGCATCGCATCGCCCGACTTTGTTCAAGACGGACTCGGCGATTTGCCGCTTGGTGAAATCGAGGTGCGTGTGGCACCGTGTTTGGGCGCGCAAGAGAACGTGCGCGGTGCACTCAAGGCGTTGTTCGCGAGCATTACGCCAGGGGATTACTTCTGCATCAATGCGTTCCTGCCGTTTACGGGCGAGGACCGTCGTCGGCCGCTCGAGCAGATCCGGCGCGGCGTGGCGCGCAGCCGCGGTGTGGCTTCGTGCTTGGAAATCGGTCCGCGCTTCCTGCATTCGACGGGCCAGCTGTACAAGGGTGGCCCCAACAAGGGTGTGTTCCTGGTTGTTTCCGCTGACGAGGAGAAGGATATCCCGATTGCGAATGAAGCAGCCGCCTCGCTCGGTGCGCTCGCTGAAGCTCAAGCCGCAGGCGATGCCCTTACGCTGATCGAACGCGGTCGTCGTGTCGTGCATATCCATCTGCCGAACAACGCCCCCGTCATGTTGCGCGCCCTGGTCAGCGAGGTTCTCCGCGCTCTGCATCCGTAGCGGGTCGGTGCGGCCACGTTGCCGCAATTCCGGTGCAGACGAGCGCCCGTTGCCGCAATTCCGGTGCAGGTATTGCGTGAATACTTCAACTTAGGACTAGGGGCCTCGGTGCGTGGCGCCTTCGTTCTGCGATGCATTCCGTCTGTGTTAGGATGCCATCATGATCGATGCACTTGATATCCGCGTACGCGGCATTGTGCAAGGGGTGGGATTCCGCCCCTTCGTCTATCGTTTGGCGAAGCGGTACCTGGTGAGCGGTTGGGTGCTCAACGACCGTGAGGGCGTGTTCATCCATGCTGAGGCCGAGGGGCAGCTGCTCAACGAGTTCGTAATGGAGCTTGCCGACAATGCGCCGGCATCGGCCCGTGTGACAGAGGTGGAACTCAAAGAGGTGCCGTTTCAGGACTGCACGACCTTCGAGATACGCACATCCGACGAAGCTCCGACCGAAGACACCACGCTTGTATCGGCGGACCTTGCGACCTGCGACGATTGTCTGCGCGAGCTGTTCGATCCAGCGGATCGGCGCTATCGCTATCCGTTCATAAACTGCACGAACTGCGGACCACGTTTCACCATCATCGATGCGCTGCCCTATGATCGGCCCGTCACATCCATGGCTTCGTTTGCGATGTGCCCTTCTTGCGCGGCTGAGTATGCCGATCCTGCCGATCGCCGCTTCCATGCACAACCCGATGCCTGTTGGCAGTGTGGGCCGCATGTGTCGTGGCGGACTAACGGCGAGATAGCATGGGGAACCGACCGCGCTTCTTCCGATGCGATCTTCTCTGCGGCTGTGGATGTGCTGGCAGCAGGGGGAATCTTGGCGGTGAAGGGGCTGGGTGGCTTCCATCTGGTATGCGATGCGGAAAACCCCGATGCGCTGCATGCATTGCGCGAACGCAAACAACGCGATGGCAAAGCGTTCGCCGTCATGGTGCCCGATGCGCAAGCGGCACGGCGCGTATGCTTGGTAGACGATGCCGAAGCGGCTGCGCTTTCGCTGCCGGCGCGTCCGATCGTTCTATTGCGCAAACGCGCGGATACGCACTTCGCCGCAGGGCTTGCCGACGGCCTGCCCGAACTTGGGGTGATGCTTCCGACGACGCCGGTCCAGCATCTGCTGCTGCATGATTGGCGCGAACGTACTGGGCGCGACATGCTGGTCATGACCTCGGGCAATCGACATGATGAGCCCATCGTGATCGATGACGCCGATGCGTATACGCGTCTGGGCGGCATCGCCGATGCCTTCTTGGGCAACGATCGTCCCATCCGCGCGCGCTACGACGATTCCGTTCTGCGCATTCTGCATGTTCCCGGCGCAACAGGTGCTGATGCGCGTGGCACCGATGTAACGCAGATGATCCGCCGCGCTCGCGGTTATGCCCCTGTGCCGATTACCTTGCAGCGAGGGGAAAACGCGCTAAGCACGTCTACGCCGATGCCAAGCACGCCTGCGCCGATGCCAAGCACGCCTGCGCCGATGCCAAGCACGCCTGCGCCGACCTCTGTTCCTTCCTGCGTTGATGGTGTTGTCGACGCTGGCCAGCCCGCCACCGTCTTCGCTGCTGGCTCCGAGCAGAAATCCACGTTTACATATGCGATCGGCGACCAGGCGTTCGTGTCGCAGCACATCGGCGATGTCGAGGATGCTGATGTGCTCGATGCCTGGCATGATGCCAAGCATATCTATGAGCGTTTGTTCAATGCGCATCCAGATGTGCTCGCGTGCGATTTACATCCCGAGTACCTGACCGCCAAATGGGCGCGTGAGTATGCAGCGGCAAACGGATTGCCGCTCGTGGAAGTGCAGCATCATCATGCGCACATCGCCTCGGTACTTGGCGAGCACGGCTTGGCTGGCCCAGTGTGCGGCATCGCTTTCGACGGCACGGGTTACGGTCCCGACGCTGCCATTTGGGGCGGGGAGGTGCTGCTTGCGAATCAGGCCGACTACGAGCGCTTCGCCAACTTTGCCTACTTCCCTCTGCCGGGCGGTGCGGCGGCCATAAAGAATCCGCTGCGCTGCGCCTATGGCGCACTCTGGGCATTCGACCTCCTTGACCATCCTGGCGCGCAGGCACCTCTGCAGGAGCTGGGTGATGATCAGGCGAATCTGTGCGCTCATATGGTCGAGACCGGTTTGAATGCGCCGATGACCTCGTCGGTGGGCCGCTTATTCGACGCTGCAAGCGCTTTGCTTGGCATTTGCCCCCATCCCACTTACGAAGGTGAGGCTGCAATCCTGCTGGATGCCGCTGCCGAGGCCGAGGCTGCCGCCCTGTCGGATGCCGCTGCCGAAGGCGAAGCTATCGACGCCGCTTCGGTAGCAGCCGACATTTTCGCCGATGCTTACACCGTTGAAATCACGAAAAACGCTGCCACGTCGCAAAGCACCGCGCATGACACCTCGGTCGTGCTTCTCGATGCCGCTCCGGTGTTTCGGGCGCTGCTCGATGACCTTCAGGCAGGTGTGCCCGTTGGACGCATCGCGCTGCGTTTCCACGGCGCCATCGTAGGTGCCATCGTGCAGGCTGCCGAGCTCGTTCGCGCCTTCTATGGCATCGATCTCGTGGCGCTTTCGGGCGGAGTATTCATGAATCGCCTGGTTGCAGAGCAGTCGCTTGCACGCTTAGGTGCTGCCGGCTTCACTGTTGCCCTCAATGCCGACTTGCCGCCTAATGATGGCTGCATCTCTTATGGTCAGGCTGTGGCAGTGTCGACCATCAAGTGAAAAGCAAGTGACAATGGAGGGTTATAGGACATGTCCTATAACCCACAACGGGGCAGTCTGCAATGTTGCATTGCCGCCGCTAACCTGCTTACGACCAAGGGCACGCAAGCCTCGGGAATTTCGTTTCCTCCTGATAGAGAACGTCGTAGTCGATGTCGTTCTCCCGCAATTGGCTGATGAACGCACGCAGGTAGTCATCCTCCTCGAAGAACTGGATGAAGTTGACGTAGAAGCTGCCGTTCACGGCGGAAAGCTCGAGCGTAAGCGGTGTTTCGCATGAGGGCATTGCAGTTGAGGGCAGGGCGTGGAATTCCTGCACGTAAAACTCCGCATCGCCCATATCCGCTTTGCCCACATAGCTTATTGTTGCCGTGAACATGCGGCTTTTCTCGTCGGCGAGCTTCACGCAGTAGGCATGGCGTGCCTCATGTGTGGGCAGCCCTGCCAGCACCTCCATCAGGTTCTGGTATTCCTGCACATCCCGCAGCACCATGTCAGCGTCGGCTTGCAGGGCGACCATGCCACGATAGCAAGTCTCTTGTACTTCGAAGCGCATGGTTTTCATGCGCTCATGGAATACGAGCCGTGCATCTCCCACCAGGCTCTGATGCGCGAGGGGTGCCTGCAGCGCACGTCGCTGGTTCACGCAGAGAGCCATCACGATCGGGTGCTCGGTCTCGGAGTGCAAGTTGCTGATGGCGCGTGAAAGGAACAGCGCCATGACAGTTCCGGGGCTTCCCTCGTTCGAGATGTTGAAGCGCATGAACTGGTCTTCGGGGATGCGGATGTTATACACGATGCAGCGCTTTGCGATATGCGCGATTCCTCCATCTGCAATCTGGAATGCGCGTCCATTCCATTTGTCCACAAGAAGAGATGGATTGATTGAAACCGGCCCTTGTGCAGGGTCGATCCATTCATGGGCTGAGATTTCGTCGCCAGCAAGCCAAATACCCTCGGTTGGGAGTTCGCGTTCGTAGTACTCGCTGCAGTAGTAATAGAGGATTGTTTGAACCAGATGGTAAATGCCCCCACCATCGGTAAGCGCATGCCAGGCATCGATATGCACCTTGTTTTTCCACCAGCAGAATGCGAGCAGGTGGTTTTGCGTCTCGTAGCTGCCGAGCATGATGGGTCCATCAGTATGCAATACGGGTGTCGGCGCGGGGTTGTCCTCGAAGAACACGCCGTTTTCGTCGATGCTGAGCCGCACGCGGTAATAGGGGTAGCGCTCCATCGTCTTGCTCACCGCATGGCGAAGCACGGTTTCGTCCACCATGTCCTTCAGTTTGATGGTCAGGCGAAACGTGCGTGGATTCTCGGGTGTGGTTTCATAAACCGTCCGAAGTTCCGAAAACAGAGGGTGTCGCATAGAGCTCCTTCTTCGAAGTTTGACTAATTATATGCGCATTAGCGACATGCTTGCGGTGCGGCGAGTGGCAACACATGAGCCTGGCCTCTATGCGCTACAATGGTTTGCCAAGCAATCGAAGGAGAGAACGCGAACATGTGCCTTGCGGTTCCGATGCGGATAGAAAAGATGAAGGAAAACGGCATGGCCGAAGTGTCGGCCCTGGGCGCCGTGCGCGATGCCGCGCTTGATTTAACGCCTGAAGCTCAGGTGGGGGACTATGTGCTCGTGCATGCGGGATTCGCTATCGAAGTGGTGGACGCCGAATATGCAGCCGAGTCGCTCGCGATCATCCAGGAGATGGCCGATTTGGTAGATGATCCGCTGTTCGAGGAGGCCGGTGTCCGATGACAGCCGATGCTCCTGCACCTGGCGCCGAATCCGCTTCGCCTGCTCCCGAACCCGATCTTGCAGCTTTCAAAGACCCTGCTCTCGCACGCGAACTCGTGCACACTATCGAACGTCTTATGCCCGAGCGGGGTGCAACGCTCATGGAGGTGTGCGGCACCCATACGGTATCAATCGCGCGCGCGGGCATTCGCGATCTCATGCCATCGGGCGTGCGCTTGGCTTCGGGGCCAGGGTGCCCGGTTTGCGTCACGTCGAATCGCGACATCGACACGGCTATTGCACTTGCGCGCATCCCCGGTGTGGACATCGCCACGTTCGGCGACATGACGCGCGTGCCGGGATCGACTTCGAGCCTGCTGGCCGAACAAGCCGCAGGCGCTTCCATCAATATCGTGTATTCTCCGCTCGATGCGCTCGCATTGGCCCAGAAGAATCCCGACCGCCAGGTCGTGTTCGTGGGCGTGGGGTTCGAGACCACCACGCCGCTGGTCGCTATGGCGGTCAAACGTGCGGCTGCTGCAGGCCTTGGGAATTTCAGCGTATTCGTGGCGCACAAGAACATGCCGGGTGCGTTAGAGGCCATCGTCGCCGATCCCGACCTGGCGGTGGATGCGCTCATTCTGCCCGGCCATGTGAGTACCATCATCGGCGCTGAGCCGTATCGCTTCCTGGCGGAGCGTTACGGCATCCCCGGCGTGATTACGGGCTTCGAACCTGTCGACATCCTGCAGGGCATCGCGATGATCGCTCGCCAGCTGCATGAAGGACGCGCCGAAATAGAGATCGCCTACACGCGCGGCGTGCGGCCAGAAGGCAACCCGGTGGCGTTGGCGGCAATCGATGAGGTGTTCGAAACCTGCACCGTCGCGTGGCGCGGTTTGGGGGAGATTCCCGGTAGCGGCTATCGTTTGCGGCCGGAATTCGAGTCGTTTGACGCGGTTGCGCGCTTTGCGCCGCGGGTGGAGCCTACAGTTGAACCGCGTGGTTGCCGCTGCGGCGATGTGCTGCGCGCTCATCTGGCACCGAGCGGTTGCCCGCTGTTTGCAACCGCCTGTTCGCCAGAAAACCCGCTCGGACCCTGCATGGTCAGCTCGGAGGGAAGCTGTGCGGCGTACTATAGGTACTATCGATGAGAAGGATACATAATAGAGGCATCGGTCTTTTTTGCCTGCGCTGAGATGGAGAGAGGGAATGGACAGAAGCGATAAGGACAATCCTGACAGTAGTCACGAAGGCCAAGGCTTATTTGCGGGACTGCGGGCTGCGTTCGGCGGCCGCAATAAGAGGCAGCTGTCCGAAGAGGAGATCAAATCGATTGTCGATGACAACGATGAGCTGCTCGAAGATGAGAAGCGCATGATCGGCGAAATCCTCGATTTGGACGACCTTACCGTAAGCGACATCATGCAACCGCGTGTCGACATCATTGCTGCCGAGGATACGGAGACGGTGCGTGCAACGCTCGATCGCATGCAGGGCACCGGTTATTCGCGTCTGCCAGTGTTCCACGAGGATCTAGATCGCGTTGTAGGCATCGCCCATTACAAGGATTTGGTGCCCATTGTGCTGGATGGCGAAGGGAGCGCGTGCATCGTCGACCATATGTACGAGCCGTTGTTCGTTCCCGAAACGAAGGACCTGTTCCCGCTTCTATCTGAAATGCAAACGAAAAGGCAACAGATGGCCATCGTGGTCGACGAGTACGGCGGAACCGATGGTTTAATAACCATCGAGGACATCATCGAAGAGATAGTCGGCGAAATCATCGACGAAACCGATGACGAGCATGCCTTTTTGACGCAGCTTGCCGAGGATACATGGACGGTCGATGGCCGCTGCCCGGTCGAGGATGTTCTCGACTTGGGTTGGCCGGTCGTCGAATCGGATGAGTATGAAACGATAGCCGGTTGGCTGATGGACACCGTCGATGTCGTTCCTCAGGTGGGGGACGAGTTCACAATCGATGGCTATCTGTTTAAGGTGCAGGGCATGCGCCGCCGCCGCATTCAGAGCTTGAAGGTGAAGCGCCTGGAAGCGGAGGGTTAAACAAAGAAGGGCGGAGCACGTATCCTGGATGGACCCTTCATTGGTCCTATGCGGGGTACCCATCGGGGATACGTGTTACGCCCACGACAAGGACGCTATGGCTGCGAAGCAGAAACATGAGCTGTACCGCTTGGAAGACGGCGTAATCGGCGGGGTATGCGCAGGGATGGCCGACAGCTTCGACGTGGACATCATTGTTCCGCGCATACTCGCTGTGCTGATCACCTTGTCTACGTTCGGCATCGGCGCCATCGGATACTTGATACTCTGGGTGAAACTACCCGAACGCTCGCTCCAATCGATTTCGGATCCATACGAGATCCAACCGGATTACGCTGATGTCGACGAACAGGGTTCTGCTGCGATGCGTGGGGGATTCCCCCTGTTTGCGCGTTCATCAGGCGATGGGCGCAACAGCACAGTATCGCTGGTCGTTCGCGTTGCGGTAGCGGTATGCCTGGCGGTTCTGTTCCTGATCGTGGCGGCGATGGTGCCCCCGTTCATCCCCGGTACGCAAGCTTGGCAGCTGTGGCCTGTGGCATTCCTGGTCGTGGGCGTGTTCCTCGTGATCGTCCCCATCCATCCAAAACATGAGATGGTTTGGCACGCAATCGGCATCGTGATCACCGCCTTTGCGGCCATGGCGCTGCCTATGAGCTTGAATCTGGTTTCGTGGCACACTGTGCCCATGGCGTTCCAGGCATTGTGGTTCCTTGTTGTAGCAGGCGCCATCATGCTGATTGCAGGCATAGTCAGATCCGACGCGGTGCTTATGATCGGTGGTGCAGTATGTATCGCGGCATTCTGTTTGTTCACGCTTGTGTTCTTAGCGATACCGCCTAGCACACCCCTTTTTGTTGTAATTACGGGCCCGAGAACGTTTCAGCTGATAGGCGGCTAGTTGTTTCGTTTCCCCCTGATAGATGGGGAATTGTGAATTTCACCCTGTTGCATAGCTCTACGCAAAACAATGCAATGAACAGGTAAAACAATATTTAAAACCATTAAATTACTAGATAAAAGACACGGCGTGTCTCCACAAAATTTTGCAATGGGCGTTTTATCAGGGTAAAATACCAATTCCCAGCGTTTCCTTCGGGAGGCGCTGTAGAAAGGTTTTTTGAAATATGAGTCGGAAGCAGCCTAAACGAACAGCCGGCAAAGTCGCTCCAGGTGCGCTTGTCGGCTTTTTTGTTCTCGTTGTCGTCGCGTGCGGCATCGGCATGAGCGTGGCCTCGGCAGACCCTACTGACGAGCTCGCTCAGAACGGTGCGTTCGGATACGACAAGGCCACTACGACTGCCACCATGACGGTTGGCTCCAATGCATCCGAAGACACATCGATGATCGACAGCAGGGCGGGCGCCGCCGCAATCGCAAGTGAATCGCTGAGCGAGGCGGGCGTGCCCTACGGCTCCGAGGCAACGGTTCCCGATGGGTTCGACCCGATCGAGGCCGCTTCTGCTTCTTCCGAGTTGGTGCGCACGACCAGCCGCGACCTCTCTTCTGGATATCAGATGATCGACGATATGGAAGAGGCCGAGCGCCAGCGCATCGAGCATGAGAATGCTGCAGTTTTCGATCGCATTGCGGCGACGAAGGCCATGAACGGCGTGACCACGAACATCTCGTCCAATCGCAGCGAAAACACGGCTGACACCGAATACGGAATGCCGGCCGTAGATTGGACGGTAGGCATGGAGGCGTTCATCGACGAATGGACGATGCGGATCGATACATACCTGGCTGGTTCGGCTCTTGAGGGCTACGGTCGCACGTTTGCAGAAGCCGCTTGGGAGTACGGTGTCGATCCTCGTTTCTCGCCTGGCATTTCGTGCGTCGAGAGCGGAAAAGGAGCTGTGTGCTTCCGCTCTTGCAACGCATGGGGCTGGGGCAAAATCAATTGGCCCGATTGGGATACCGCTATCCGCTCCCATATTCAGGGCCTGTCCGAGGGGTACGGCTACAGCGTTACGATGGAAGGTGCGACGCTGTACAACTACGAGACCCCGGTCGACTGGTACAATCGCGTACATGAGGAAATGAGCAAGATCTAGGGGACAAGGTGTTCCCATTGCGCCCCTAGACGCCGGCAGTCTGCCTGTTGGCGGATGCGGTTGCAGCTGCAATGAATGCAGCATCTGCCGTGTTGCCGTCTAGGACAGCGGCGGGAGGGAAGACATGAGGAACGTTATCGTCGTCGGATGCGGGCGGGTCGGATCGCAGCTAGCCGGGCTGCTTACCGATAATGGCGCCAACGTATGCGTCATCGACAAGCGCGCTGAGGCTTTCAACAATCTGGGGCGCAACTTCAATGGCACGACCATCCAGGGAATCGGCTACGACGAGGACACGCTCGTGAAGGCCGGCATCGAGGATTGCGACGTGGTGGCCGCCGTCACCGAATCAGACAATGCCAATCTGATGGTAGTTGAGGTAGCCAGCCGTTTGTACGGAGTGCCGCACGTCATTGCGCGTTTGTACAATCCCGACCACGAGCGTGCGTATATGCAGCTGGGCATAGACTATGTGTGCGGCACATCGCTAGTGGCCGAGGAGGCGTTCGGCAAGGTTCTTACCGGCCACACGGCGCATCTCGACACGTTCGGCGATTATGAGATCCTGCGCTTTTCGCTCAACTTGGATTGGCGCGGCCGGCGCGCTATGCGCGTCTCCGAAATCGAGAGGGATCACGCCATCCGCATTGTCGCATTCGAACGGCGCGACGGATCTGCATCGTCCATTCCCACCGCCGATTCGACGCTCCATCACGGCGATGTGGTGTTGGCATGCGTACGGCGTGACCTCGTGGAGGGTTTTGCGCGGTTCGTGCAGGTATGATACAGGACGTCATCTGGGTACATGCGCCTAGCGGCGCAGGAGGGTGAGTATGTACATCGTAATCAACGGCGGCGGAAAAGTGGGCGAGTATCTGGCCCAGGTGCTTCTGAACAGCGGAAACGAAGTCGCTATCATCGAGAAGAACGAGGATACGGCCGACAGGCTATCCATGACGCTCGAGGGGCGTTATTTGGTAATCAAGGGCGATGGCTGCGACTCGCTGTTCCAAGAGGATGCGGGCATCCGCAAGGCGGACGTCTTCGTTGCGGCAACGGGCCAGGACGACAACAACTTGGTTTCGTGCGAAATCGCAAGTCGCATCTATGGCGTGCCGCGTTGCATCGCGCGTGTAAACGCTCCCAAGAACCAGCGTATCTTCAGAGCGCTCAGCATCGAGGGCATTTCATCGACCGAGATCATCGCGAACATGATCGAGGAGGAGACGCTGGCTGGCAATGTCCATGCGGTTACATCGCTTTCGCATGGCAATGTGGTGCTCGAAGAGGTGCCCGTGCCGCACATGTCCACGTTCGACAATAACGAAGGTGCATCGGTTTATGATGTCGAAATGCCAGAGAACAGCTTGATCGTGGCCGTGTCATCCCGCGATTCGGTGGATGTGGTCAATGAGGATTCCGTGCTGCGTCCGGGCGACACCGCCATTGTGGTTGCGGATCGCGAGGCGCTCGAAGAAGTGCGGCGCGTGTTCCGTGAGCTGTAGGGCGCGCTTCGCGTGTTCGTACGGCTGACAAGGAAAGGGAGGCCTTAATGTTTTGCATGAAATGCGGAAGTCAACTTGTAGAAGGTGCGCGCTTCTGCAACAAGTGCGGCACGCCGGTTGAAAACGCAGCCTCTGCAAATGCGGCTAGCGATGCGTTCCAATCGCAGCAAACGGCCTTCATGGAACCCGAATATGGGGCGCAGGATCTCTACCAGCAGCCGACGACGCCGATGCAACCGATGCAACAACCGACGCAGCCGATGCAGCAACCGACGCAGCAACCGACGCAGCAACCGACGCAGCCGATGCAACAAACGACGCAGCAACCGACGCAGCCGATGCAGCAGCCATGGGGGCAGCAGCCCTCGTTCCAGCAGCAGGATCAGCAGTCTTACCAACAGGAAAATCAGCAATATCGGCAGCAGGGGTATGTCGTTCCCGCAACGGCGCAGCAGGCGCCTGCCCAGAAGAAACCGAAGATGGGTCTGATTATTGGCATTGCTGCCGGTGTCGTTGCCGTAGCTGCCGTACTGGTGGTGCTGTTCGTGTGGCCGGGCGTACTCAAGGGCGGCGAGTCATCCAACAGCCCGACTGCCAACGCGCCTGCTGCGAGTACCCAGCAGAACAATGGGCAAGGGACGGGTACTGCTTCGGGCGGCAGCTCATCGAGCGGGCAGAGCGATTCGACGGGGACGCAATCCGAGCCCAAGCCCGACACTGCTCCTGCGAATACCTTCAATGCTGCAGAAGCCGAGTCGAAAGCCCGCCAAGCCGCCCTCGATGCGGGCAAGGAAGTGTTCACCGGTACGGTGCATCTTACCAATATGTACGATCGGGCCAAGGAAATCGATTCTGGTCTGGCTGAGCAGTTCAAGAGCTCGTCGAATGTGGAACTGGCGGTGCTTGATCTGAGCAGCCCCACCACAATCGAGGCACGCTCTGGAGGCGACATGGGCAAATTGATTACCCGTGCGGGCGGCGCGAGCCTGTCGCTGAAGGATCCAAGCACCTGGGCTTCCTATGATCGCAAGACGATTACGGTAGCCGTCCACCCTGTTGATATGTGGTATCCCAGCGATGTTGCGGGTGCGCTTTACACCGTCACCGCGAAAAATGTGGTCGTGATCGCGCCGCTGACCGAAAGCACGGCGGACGCGGCCATAAAGGACGCCGGCACCATAACCGAGGATACGCGCCAGGGCATAAAAGATGCCGAAGCTGCGGCAAAACAGGATCAGCAACAGCAACAGCAGCAAAACACGCTGAACGACTACATCCTGCCCGATTCGAGCACGCACGCGTACTCGCGCTCACAGTTGGAGCAAATGAGCAATCACGATTTGTTCTTGGCACGCAACGAGATATA